>JADGED010000076.1 GCA_016744555.1 Desulfuromonadaceae bacterium | reverse complement strand
ACTCAATTTCTGTCACTTGGGGGTTGTTAGATCCATTAATGGCAGTTCTGCGACCATTATCTGCATTTTTAACTGCTTTATTTACTGGGCAATTGGTTCGTGTTTTTGACCCAGATGTTAAAGAAGAGGATGAAGCTGTAGTTTATAATGTTGTTGATTCTATACCAAGTTTTACTCCTTGTCCTTGTGATGATAAAAAAAATAATCTGCAAAAACAGAGTCTATTGCAGCGGTTAAAGGGGGGATTACAATTTGCTTTTGGTGATTTATTCAGCGATATTTCAACTTGGTTTTTCCTTGGCGTTGGAATTGCTGGGATGATAACTGTATTTGTTTCCCCGGCGATTGTCGAAAATTGGTTGGGAAATCCTATTGTTGCTATGCTGGTAATGTTGGTAGTTGGAATACCACTATATGTTTGTGCTACAGCATCTACTCCGATAGCTGCAGCTCTTGTACTTAAGGGCCTAAACCCTGGTGCAGCGTTGGTTTTTCTCCTCGTTGGTCCAGCGACGAATGCCGCATCGATTGCTGTAATTTCAAAAATACTAGGTAAAAAGTCTACAGTTATCTATCTTTTTGGGATCATCATTTCATCCCTCGTGATGGGTATTGCCGTAGATGCTATTTATTCTCTAACCGACCTTACAGCAGGTTGGCAAGCGATTGCCCATGAAGATAATCGGACTCTTTTCGGTACTTTGAGTGCGATAGTTCTGTTTGTCATTGTTCTATTACAAAAAGGAAACAAGAAGTAGGGTACTTAATCGGATTTATTTTTACTGATCTGAACATAATTTTTATGACTATCAGGTTGAATGGTCGTGACCAATAATAAAATAAATCTGGTGCATTGCTATCGCCGCTTGTGTTAAAAACCGAAGCTTATCTCTAGCTAAATAAAAGGAACAAAAATGTCACAAGTAAAAGAGGGTGATAAGGTCACCATCCATTTTATTGGAAAATTAGAAGACGAAACCATAATCGATACTACCCATCCTGACCATGGCGAGGATGGCTGCAATGATGATAGTTGTTGTCATGATCACGGGCCAATGGAATTAACGGTAGGTTCTGGGGATTTTTATCTGCCGATAGAATCAGCTTTGGTTGGTATGACTGCAGGTGAAAAGAAGAGTGTTGTTATCGCTCCAGACGATGCGTTTGGTGAGTACAACGCTGAGAATGTTTTCAGTATTAATCGTAGCGATTTTGCCGATGATATCACCCCTGAAATTGGTTTAGAACTCGAAGTAACTGGTGAAGATGACGAAGTTTACCTCGTAACTATTGTCGCAATGAGCGATGAAGAGATTCGTTTCGATTCAAATCACCCTTTAGCAGGTGAAGAATTAACTTACGAGTTTGAGCTAGTCGAGATTCTTTAAGTTAGATTGCTAAAAGATTACTGGAGACACCATTAGTTGTAGTCTTCAGTAATCTTTTCATCTGTTGTCTCCATTCATAAATTCCGGTCAAAGCAATTTCGGCACAATTCCCTTTTTTCGGCCGGATAGAGTATCCTCAGCAAATGACTAAAAAACTTGAGTTGCTCGCCCCGGGTGGCGATATCGAATCAATAAAAGCTGCCATTGTTGCCGGTGCAGATGCGGTTTATTGTGGTCTTCAACATTTCAACGCTCGAAATCGTGCAACTAATATTGAAATTGGTGATTTGGAGATCGTTTTATCACTCGCCCATGCAAACCATTGCAAGGTGTTTTTAACCATAAATATCCTTATTATTGATAATGAATTTAACTCTCTTATCAATCTATTAAATAAGCTGGTTAATACCTCACTAGATGGGATTATTGTTCAAGATTTAGGGCTGCTATATCTTCTTAGTAAGTATTTCAAAACCCTTGAAATCCACGCCTCCACACAGTTAACTACCCACAATGCAGGGCAAATTAAATTTTTACAGCAACTGGATACCAAGCGAGTAAATTTATGTCGTGAACTAAATTTAACTGAAATAGAAGGATTAGTTGCTGTTGGAAAGCAATTAGACGTATCAACTGAGGTCTTTGTCCATGGTTCATATTGTATCGGTTTTTCGGGGATTTGTTATTTAAGTTCTGTTCTCGATGGCAAGTCGGGTAATCGTGGCCGTTGTGGGCAGCATTGTCGAGATAAATACCAGACCACTGCTCGGGGGAAGAATTTCCCGCTGAATTTAAAAGACAATTCGGCATTTAATGATTTGCATATCCTCCATCAGGCTGGGGTTGATTCGCTTAAAATAGAAGGGCGGATGAAGCAGTTTGATTATGTCTATACCGTGGTTAATTCGTGGAGGAAGTTGCTAGATCAATTTTATGCGACAGGCAATTCTAACAGTGATGATACCGATATTTACCGGGTGTTTAATCGAACTTTTACCAATGGATTTTTGACAGGAAGTATCAATAAAGAGATGTTTATTGATAATCCACGCGATAGTTCGGCTCTCCAATTTACCGAAATACTGGATAAACATGGTGATAGTGCCGACCTTGCAGAGGTTAAACGCGATTTACACGCCGCCAGAAGTGTGATTAAAGAAAATGTTAAGGCCGAAATAGCTGCACTTAACGTAACAAAAAAACCATTACAGGTTAATCTAGAAGGTTGCGTTGGGGAATTGTTGCGGGTTGAAGTCTTTGCCGGTGAGCATAACTTTAATTTATGTTCAAAAAATCGCCTTGCCACGGTAACATCGGTTACGGCTAAACCAAAAACGGGTAAATTGCAGTGTAACGGCCTAGATAAAAGTAGACTATATCAATATTTTGAAAAATTGGATGAAGGTACGTTTTTCCTGCAAGAACTTAATTTGAGCAAGTTGGGTCAAAATCTGTTTCTAGCGCAAAAAGAGATTGAGCTGATTGGCAAAAAGATGATGTCACGCTTGGTTGGCGCCCAACAAAATATCACTCCAGTTAAGTTGCCGTCCATCACTGCAAAACGAAACGAAAATATTAAGCCAAAGTTATCTGTCCTAATTTCTTCAATAGAGCAAATAGCTGCGTGTAGCGAAACCGATGCGACAATATACTTTCAACTTCCCAATAATTTTCATCACAATTTGTCCTCTTTCGTGGCTACTTTTACTGAGAATAACAATTTGACCCCATGGTTTCCTGCTATCCTTATCGGTGAGAATTATGCTGCCGCCATTAAACTGTTGCAGCAATTACAGCCGAAGCAGATTGTCACTAATAATAGTGGTATCGCTTTCGAAGCTTATAAAATGGGAATCGCGTGGATAGCTGGTCCTTACCTAAACAGCATAAATTCTTACACCATGTTGTGCCTAAGAGAAAAGTTTCGCTGTGCAGGGGCATTTGTTTCTAACGAGTTAAGTAGGACGCAAATTGGTATGATTGCTAAACCTGAAGGATTTGAACTCCATTATAGCATTTACCATCCGATGGTTTTGCTTACCAGTCGTCAATGTTTGTTAGCGCAGATAGAAGAGTGTGGTAAGCAGAGCATGGATGATGATTGTTTCGATAATTGTACTAGATCAACTACTAGCAAAAATAGAAAAAATACCACCCTATGGATCAATAAAAGTAAGGGCAATTATCATAGCATTTGTCATCCCCACCATTTTTTGAATAGTGATATCGTTACCGACATGCCTAACCTGTTTTCCGGGATTATGATTGATTTGAGCTTAGTTGAAAATGAAACAACTGTAACGCTAGAACCTGCTGTTTTGATCGACCTATTTGCTAGGTTGATAGTTGGAAAAAAAGGGGCTAAAAGGGAGCTATCTTTTGCAGTTAAAGGTACTAATAATGAGCAATACTATGTAGGTATTTAAGGGCGAAAATAGCACTATTAAAACACTTTTAACCAGTTTTGTAACTCTCTACAATATAATTAATGGCAATTGTTTAATTTGATTGTTGAATAATATGTTGAACTAACTCTTGCTTGTTACTGGTACCAGTTTTTGTCCTGATTCTACCCATGTAGGTTTTAACACTTGATTCTGAAATATTAATTTGTTGGGCAATGTTTTGATATGTCTCCCCTCGAAGAACTTTTTGTAAAACTATGACTTCACGATTTGATAGTAATTTAGCTATATTGTTAGGGAGTAGAATTTCATCAGTAGCGTTTTGCTGCGGTAGTTCCCCGTTTGCAGGCTCCATTTTCAATTTTGCCAAATAATCCATCTCTCGTTTTTTAAAGAGATAAAAACTGATTAGCGCAATACTTAAAGCAATATTTCCAACGATAACAGATCCTGGTAAAATTGAACTAGTTGACTCAGATAAATATTGACCTACCAATATTCCCGTACAGATACATCCTAATGCGTACCCAAATTCTTTTGTTTTTCCTCCGATAGAAATAATCCAAGCTAATACAAATAAATCAGAAAAACCAGCGGCTACTTGTAAACTGAACATGCTCAAGATTACATATATGTTTTCAGGCTTAATAAGTAAGGCAAAAGCGAGCATTCCAATTCCAATAGAGATTATTAGTAGATTGTCGTAACCATATTTAAGGAGGTAAACCGCTAGTGGCAGTGAGCCTAGATAAAAAATGAGCTCAATACCTGGTGCTAATGCTATTTGATTGTAATATGGGAAAATGTGCCCAAACATAAGACCAAAAGTGATTTGAAAAATTATTAAACAGATTAGATACGGTTTTAAATATGTCTTATTCTTCTTTTTACTCTGTACGGGACTAGAAAAAACGGTTGCTGATAAAGCTAAAGCTATAATTATCGTGTGAGTAGTGGTTGGTAGGGGCAGTGAAATTGCTAAATAAAGTAGTATATTCGCAGTCACTAGCGCTAGTGCTGCTGTCGCAATGGGATGTTTTGCGTTAGAAAGGTGATTGCATAGACGTAAGCAGATTATTGCACTTGTAATTCCTAGGATGGGTAGCAACCAAGTGTTGTTAATCGGGGTTAGAACTAGTAATGTTCCTATTGCACATAAAATGGTTGCTAAAAAGTCAACTTGTTGCTGCAAATTAATTGGTATTTTCCACGCTAAAAATAAAACTAAGATATGAGGGATTAAAAATAAAGCTGGATTCGTTTCAGCGGTAAATAGAGTTAGCAGCGGTCCACCCATAGGAAGGCTAAGAAGCCAAAAAACGAAGATAGAAAATTGCAAACCAGGGTGGCACAGTGATTTATAGCTTAGTGGCATAATTAGGACTAACTATATGAAAAAAGTGACTTATCAGCAATGGTTGACATAAAGTTGACTTTACATGATTGGAGGTTTGATCTCAAATATAAACGATAATTATTTTGTGTAATTTTATGTGATAATTTTTTTCTTATTTTTAGGAGGTCCTTGAATGCTAGATCCATTAGTGAATTTGATCGTTGAATTATGGCCTGTATTAAAACGTAGGCTGAAATTTATGGTGTTAATGTTTTGTTTGGGTTTACCGTATGTATTTGTTCCGCAAGTAATGGCTGAACATGAAGTAAACATGTACAACAATTTTTCAGTAACATCCAATCAAGTTGACGGTTCAGGTGATGATCAATCTGCTTTAACCGAAGGGACAAGTTTCCTGAATATCCTTACCGTTAACGGCAAGGGGACAATCAGTGACTTCAATTATCGTTATTCAATTGGTGCAAAGGCAACCGATGATTCACGTAACGATGTTCAAAAATTATCACTGACTCGATTGCAGGGTCGTCTAAGTAATCAAAATCATACCTTTACTGCTGGTGATACATTTGCAGCATTTTCGCAATATAGTTTAAATACCGCAGTTAAAGGTGTTTCTTATCGTTATATTGATAATGGCAACAATGTACCTGATGTCACAGTTATTTATGGTATTGCCTATCCCCGTTGGGATAATTTCTGGGGGTTAGATGCTGTGCAAAGGCATGTGGCTGGCGCCCGACTACAACAACATGTAAATGATGATTTTTGGGTTGCTGCTAGCTATGTTCAATCTGAAGATCAAGAGCGGGTTAATGGTGGTTCACTATTTGATACTAAAACAATTGCTTTTGATTGGGAATATCAACCAATTATGGGCTTAACTATAAGCGGTGAATCTGCTTTTAGTGATACTGATGAATCGATATCATCTGTTGCTGCTGATGATAACAATAAAGGCTCTGCCCACAAGCTTGAAGCTATCGGCGATGGTGGTCCAAGCAGGGTGGTTTTATCGTATGAACGGATTTCACCAAACTTTATGACTCTACTTGGTGCAGCAACTCCAGATCGTGAAAAGACCGAGGCCACTTGGCGCTATAAATTTACTAAAAAAGTCAATTTAAATTTTGGTTTGCTTTGGTATCGCGATAATTTAGGTGGTGACCTTGCATTCCGTACAGATAATTATCGCCCTGAAATTGGGATGACTGTAAAACGCATGTTCTCTCGTCGTTATTCTGTCGCTGATGTAACCTATAAGTTCGATCGTTCATATGGTGGTGGAAATAGCACCAAGGATCATCACGTGAACTTGGGTTATCGTGATCGCTTTGGCATGTTTGATAGTGATACCAATGTAGGAATGACCATTTATAAAACTAGCAGTAGTCGTGATGATGAAGAATTTATTTATAATACAACCTTGAGCACCAGATATACTTTGGGGAGTTTTGTCTTAAAGCCTTCACTTCGTTTAGGTGGTTGGACGTTAGATAATGACCTTGATAATATCCGTGATCGGGTTTGGGAGTATTCAATAGGACTTGGTGTCGATATACCATCGATGAAAATTACATCGCAAACTCGAGTTGGTGCTAATCGTTTAGATAAAGAAACGGGCGATGATCTTAATAAAATGATGGCAAGCGTTAATATTTATTATCGTCCAGATTTTTTGGAAATGTTCGAATATAGCCAAATCTATGTTCGTGGTCACATTAATGATTTTAGCTATTCTACTAATAATAGAGATTTTACTGAAAATAGTGTCACTGCAGGTCTGATCGTAAGATTTTAGGTGTTTGCTAACTTATGTGTAAATTAGTTTAATTTGGAGGATATATTGATGTTGAAAAAAATAATTTTATTAACACTTTTTATAAGCAGCCTAGTTAGTACAAATGTAATGGCAAAATGGTGGATTTTTGGTAAATCAGAAGCAAACGTAGCGACCAGATATCTATATTTAAATGATGTTGCTTTTAATGAACTTGATGAACAAGTTACCCTTTATCGAGATATGCTACCAGCAGGTCAGGTGGTATTGCGTGGGAAGGCTAGTTCAGGGAAAAGTAGTATTGGCAAAATTGAGGTTAGCCTCGATAATAAAGAGACTTGGCAAAAAGCGGATAAGTCAGAAGATGGTAGTTTTGAATTTAGTTTTGTTCCCGAAATTGATCGTACCTATCAACTTTACGTAAAGATTTTAAATACATCTGGAACTAGCAACGAAGTTGACGCTACATACCGTGAAATTACTGTTTCCGATAGTGATATTGATACCATTATTCGGCAAGCACTAGATAGCATGATCCAAGCCTATCAGGTCGAAGAGCCACGTAATTTTATGACTTGGATTGATGATGATTTTGCCGGAGATTATGTCTTGTTGGATCGTGCCATTCGTAAAGATTTCACCGCGTTTGATGCTTTGAGTTTGAACTATACCCTTAACAGTGTTGTATCAGGTAGAAACGGCAAAGTATTCGTTACATTTACTTTTAACCGCCAAGTTACTTCTTCTCGAAGTGGTGAAACTTTTGTTGATCAAGGTTTAACCGAATTTATCTTTAACGTAACCACTGCTAAGGCCAAAGTGGTAGCAATGAAAAATCCACTTATCTTTGGTTTAAGTGATGCTGAGTCAGTGGCAACTGGAACTGTTAATTCCGATGAAAATGATGAGAACCTTGCTGTTGATGATGATGGTGACCTTCGTTTAGGACCTGCAGATGGTGATGATGATAGTGGGTCTTTTGCTGCACCAGTAAACCTCTCTGTCTTATCTTATGGGCCATACCCTTTATTGACACTGCAGTTTGATGCACCGGTTTATGTAAATGCCGCTTCATATCGTTTAGTAGTGGAGTGGAGTAGATCAACTTCTGGACCATGGGTATTGGATGATGAACCGCTAATGCCGGATCCTTTTAGTGGTCAATTTGGATTACATGCGAGGCCGGAAGTCAATGATCCCTCTACAATATATTACCGTGTAGCTCTAGAAAGAATTTCTGATAATCAAAGAAGTAGCTGGAGCGATCTAGTATCTATCCCTTAATGTGATGATTTGCATTATTATAAATATGATTTAAAACTTATAATATTTTTATAGCGGCAGATAGAGTCGGTTTACCGGAGCTGATCTGCCGCTTTTTTATGCAGTCGCGGAGGCTTGTATGAGAATTCTCAGCAATATTGTTTTGGCGATTGCCTTAATTGTTTTTTCTTTTTCTTGTTTGGCCCCTTCTCTAGCATACGCAGATAGTGCCCCTCCTGGACCATTCGAACAAGTTGGTTATACTGTTTTTCCTGCCGGATATGGAGAGTTGCTAAATATTTATGGTAGGGCAATAGAAGAAAATCCTGATGTCGCATTAAAGCAAATATCTGAAAAATTGAGTGCCTATACTCAAGCTATTGGTCGGGTTGTCGGAATTGTAGATGTTGCAGGTAAAATTTATACTGGTGACCATAGTGGGGCTGCTGTTTCGGCTAGTATGACTGTTGTCGGAGAATTGGCTGGCTCTACTGCAGGGAAAGCTTTCCTTGGTGCATATGGTTTGACCACACTTCCTGTTACAACATTAATAGTTGCGGTTCAAGTTTATCAAATATCTGAAGCAGAATTAAGCAAAGCCACAATTGGACGTCAGCTTGAAAGTTTATATGGCAGCATAGAAAGTGATCCACTTTTAAAGAACAATAAGAGAGTGCTAGGGACTGGTGATCCTATTCCCGTAAATAAAGCAAGCGTAGAGCGTGTGTGGCGTAAAGTTCTTTTTAGCGATTCATGGAGAACGTTATTTAAGGTTTATGTCACTGAGGAATTAGGTGTCAAGGACTGGCCTGAGGCAAGTAGATGGGAAAGATGGACATTGCCAGGCAACGTAATTGAAGATGCGGCTTTATTAGAAAATGAGCAAGAGTATAAAAGTTATATTGCCGGGTTGCTTAGTAGGTTGAACACCGTTGCCAAAAAGCGTGAAAGTGAATATGTAATCCGTAAACACGGCAAGGAATTATTAGATAAGTTTTCTGGGGCGTCCCCAGAAGATATCTTGAAGGCTTATGCTACTGCAGTTAAAAAACTTCCGGAAGTTCGTACGTTTGTTAAAAATTGTCCCGGACTTATTGCCAGAGGATTACAAGAGCGCAACTTCAGTCCATTGGAGACCGTAATTGGCAGTAGCAAGTCCTACGCTGTTAATGTTTTGAATTATCTTCCCGCAACAGGAACTATTGGTGAAGAACGCAAAGAGTTGATGGCCAAGCTCAAGCAATACCATGATGAAGCCTGGGGAGCTAGAAGCTTTGTCCGCGAAAGTTTGACGCGCGAGGATCAACTAAAGGCAGCATCTGTTCCTGTTCGTTCTTGGAAAGCAACAAAGGTTGGATTTGGGCTTACCTTTGCTCAATTGCAATCGACGATTCAAAAAGAATTTTCACAAACCGGGGCTACCAAGCAGGTAAGTGAAAGTATCAATGCTGCTTGGAATAGCGTTTATACTGCATATTATGATCAAGAACAAAAAGTAAAAGCAGAATATCAACAGGCAATGCAAGAATCGCCGGTTAGTGAGGACCGCAATGACGCTGCTTACGGAGCTTTCTTGCAACAAGTTGGTGCGTATAGGAATATTGATAATCAATTATATAGCGAATTAATATCTCGCGTTAGCGCCTTTGTCGGAACTTTGCAGCAACAAAAACAAATGCGTCGTGAGGTTCTCTATTCACTTAGTGGTCAGCTAAATAAAATAAAGAATGATCAGTTAGTAACCTTTATCAATGAAGGAACGGAGTTGGTAACTAGATACTGTTCTGGTGGAGGGTGCAATTTTCCAGGGTCAAATTATGTTGGTTTATTGCAAATGAAATTTCCTCAGACTCACATTGACGAGGATAATCCAAGTACTTACGACTTTAAGATGACATTGTTTAACCACATATCGGCACTTATGGCGGGGCCTATTAGTGCTGGTCGTTGGGTTCTATTTCCAGATGGCAAACAAAAGTACCTCGAACAATTGATAGAGGTCCCTAGTATTGATATTTTAAACGATGACAAGTTATCGCAGCTAAAGCATTCAATTTTTAGATATCGCGAAACCTTGGAAGAATTACAAGCAAAATTAGAAGATTATCCAGGTACACCTCCTTTTACTGCTGATGTCCATATTGCTTTTTTGGATCGAGTCTCTCCGCTCCAAAAGCAACTTACTGAACTTGCGGAAACTGCACGAAATATGCAGCAGAGTTATCAAACTACTCTTGGGAATGTTGAGAACGATAAAATTTATCTCAACCAATTAGAGTCAGTAATTCACTCTTTGGAACCAATTTTAAAAACCTTTGTTGAACGTTATAGGGATCGTGTAAACCTTGCAGGTGCCTCACGGTCTGGCCCATTTCTATTCGATCCTAACCTAGCTGATCCGGCGGCCATAGATGACCGACCAACCTTGATGACACCTAAAGATATTAACAAGGCCATGCAGGAGTTACAGGGACAACTGGTAGACAGTAGACTTGCGTGGCTGGATCAAAAGTACCAACTTGATCTTAATCGTTTTGTCGATAGTTTTATAAAAAAATATTCAAGTCTTATGTCAGCACATGACCC
>JADGED010000075.1:3054-10812 GCA_016744555.1 Desulfuromonadaceae bacterium | reverse complement strand
CATTATTAGCAGGGACTCCAGATGGTAAAGATTTTCTCCTTACCTATTTACCGCTCCTGATTGAAGATGGCAGGGTTGGTGCGATAGAATTGTCTGAATCAATGGATGAATTGCACGATTACGTGCAGGAGAGTCTGCAGCGATCGGCAATTATAGTAGGGGCATCAATTGTTTCTGGGTTGCTGTTTATGGCTGCTCTGGGGAGTATCTGGATTGATCGACCGATGCGTAAACTGCGAGCACAGGCCGAGCGAATTGGGACCGGTGATTTCAGCCCTGGAGACGATTTAACCGGTAGTGGCGAAATTGCCGAATTATCAGCAACTATTGGCAGGATGCGCAATCAATTAGCTGTAGCTCAAACTGCCGAAAAACGTGCCAATAGTGAAAAAATTGAAGCTTTAGAAAAATTGCGGCATACCGAAAGGTTAGCGACTTTAGGACAATTGTCGGCCGGCATTGCCCATGAATTAGGGACACCATTAAATGTTATTTCTGGACGCGCTAAGTTGATTCGTAGTGAAGGGATGGAAGCCGCCGATATCTCTCGCTCAGCTACGATTATCGGTGAGCAAGCCGATCGGATGACTGGAATCATGCAGCAATTGCTTAGTTTTGCCCGCCGCGGTAAAGCGCAAAAGCAGTCCCTTGACTTAAATCCCATGGTGCGCAGTATCCAGCCTTTGCTCCAACCTATAGCCCGTGAACAGCAGGTTGAACTGTTAATTGCTACCGCTAATGAGCCGTTATCGGTACAGGTTGATCCCGGCCAGATGCAGCAGGTATTACTTAATTTGACCCTTAATGGAATCCAGTCAATGAGCAATGGCGGGCAAGTGAAATTGACTTGTTCCAGAGTTTCTTATATTGAACCTCCGGAAAAGGTGAACTCTGATAGCGTTAAATGGTTGAGACTGACTGTAGAAGATCAAGGTGGCGGGATTGAAGAAGAAATGCTCAATCAGATCTTTGATCCATTCTTTACCACCAAAGACATAGGTCAGGGTACCGGTTTAGGGCTGTCGATTGCCTATGGAATTATTGAAGAGCACGGTGGTTGGATTGATGTGAGTAGCACCCTAGGTTCGGGTAGCTGCTTCACCATTTATCTGCCTGAAGCTCAATTGGAGAATCAACTAGATGAAGGATAAGGTGTTGGGGAAGATCATGGTTATCGATGATGACCATGCTTTAGGAGAATTGTTAGAGGAAGACCTGCAGCGTAGAGGGCATCAAGTTTGGGTAGCCGATAAAGTATCGGTAGCACGAACCCTGTTGCAGCAGCACGAGATTGATATCGTGTTGACCGATCTCAATATGCCCGAAACCAGTGGCATCGATTTTTGTGCCGAATTGCATGAGAATCGCCCCGATTTGCCAGTGGTTATTATGACTGCATTTGGCAGCTTGGAAACGGCGATAGCGGCACTCAGGGCAGGAGCTTACGATTTTGTCACTAAACCTGTAGATCTTGATCTGTTGAATATTTCGCTGGGGCGAGCCTTGCAGCATCGCCATTTGCAGGAAAAGGTGCGGTTGCTTAAAAGTCAGGTAAGGCGCCAAGCCGTTAGTGATGAGATGCTTGGTGATAGTCCTGCGTTTGAAGAAATTAAACAACAAATTACCCGGATTGCAGATCTCGATACCTCGGTGTTAATAACCGGTGAAAGTGGTACTGGCAAAGAGTTAGTAGCCAAGGCATTACATCAACAAAGTCAGCGTGCCGAAGGGCCATTTGTAGCGATTAACTGTGCGGCATTGCCAGAAAATCTCCTCGAAAGTGAACTCTTTGGTCACGTTCGGGGCGCATTTACCGATGCCCGGGAAAATCGTAAGGGTTTATTTGTTGAAGCCTCTGGTGGGACATTGTTACTGGATGAAATAGGCGAGATGCCGTTAGCATTGCAGCCAAAGCTGTTACGTGTACTTGAAGATCATAAGGTTCGTCCGTTAGGTGGGAGTCAAGAGATCGATTGTAATGTTCGGGTCTTGGCCGCCACCCATCAAGATTTAGACGCGGCGGTTGTAGAGGGTAGTTTTCGTAACGATTTGTTTTATCGTCTCAATGTTATTCAGTTAGAGCTGCCACCGTTGCGTACTAGGGGGAACGATATCCTGCTGCTCGCGTTACGTTTTGTTGCTGAATTAAGTCAACGTTTCAATAAATCGGTTAATGGTTTATCTCAACCGGCGGCAGTTGCATTGCTTGGCTATAGCTGGCCAGGAAACATTCGAGAACTGCGTAATGTGATTGAGCGGGCGGTTGCATTAACCCGTCACGACCAGTTAACCCCTGAGGATTTCCCAGAGTTTAAGAAGTCGGCGGGTAAAGTAAAGTTGCCGATTAGTTTGAGCGCTGCCGGTAATATTGTTACCTTGGAGGAGATGGAACAGCATTATATTCAGCAGGTACTTGAGCAATTAGATGGAAATCGCACCCTAGCTGCCCGTTTGTTAGGTATGGATCGTAAAACTTTGTATCGTAAATTAAAAGTATAGCTAGATATTTCCCTTCAATTCTATCTAGATTGGGGCAATTTGCCCCGCTGGGTATTTTTGCCCCTATTGGTAGCCCACCTAAAGCCCCATTTCACGCAGTTTATTCTTGGCACATGTATTGCTAGTTTACCAGTCATGCAAATTACAATTTTGGAGAAAACTATGTTTAAGCGTTTGTTATCAATTATATCGGTTTTGTTTTTAACTATTGGATTTAGTGCCTCGGTAGCCACTGCACAAGATTCAGGTGTTGCTAGTTTGCGCGAAACTGGTAAGGCGTTTCGTCAGGTTGCAAAACAGGTTAGCCCCGCCGTAGTTTATATTAAGGTCGAAAAAGAAGTTAAATCCCAAAATAGTGCTGCCGACTTATTTGGCGGTAGTCCGTTTGGCGATGAGTTCTTTCGGCGCTTTTTTGGTGACCAGTTCCGGCAGAACCAACCGCAACAAAAGCAGCCACAGCAAACGCCAAAACGCAAGCAATCGGGGCAAGGATCAGGGTTCATTATTTCTGCTGATGGCTATATTATGACCAATAATCATGTTGTTGGCGATGCTGACAAGGTGACGGTACAGCTCCAAGATGGTGGCGAGTATAGCGCTAAGATTGTGGGCACCGATCCCCCCACCGATGTGGCAATAATAAAAATTGAAACGGCGAATAAACTGCCATTTCTCCCTATAGGTAACTCCGACCACCTTGAAGTCGGTGACTGGGTTTTGGCTTTTGGTAATCCGTTTGGTCTGTCACATACCTTGACCGCTGGAATTGTTAGCGCCAAAGGTCGAAGTGGTATTGGTCTGACCGACTATGAAAATTTTATCCAGACCGATGCGGCGATTAATCCGGGAAATTCTGGTGGGCCATTGGTTAATATAGAAGGTGAAGTTGTTGGTATGAACACTGCCATATTTAGCCGTAGCGGTGGCTATATGGGGATTGGTTTTGCTATCCCGATAAATATGGCTAGCACTATTCATCAGCAATTGGTTGATCACGGTGAAGTTACCCGTGGCCGATTAGGTGTCCTGATTCAGGATTTGACAAAAGACTTAGCCGAATCATTTGGCATTGATCAACGTCAAGGAATTTTGATCGCTCAGGTTATGGAAGATTCACCCGCAGAAAAGTCTGGTCTGAAGCAAGGTGACATAATTTTAAAATTAAACGGAAAAAATATTGATAATGTAGCTAAGTTTCGAAATCAAATCGCTATGACAAGGCCTGAAAGTAAAGTTAAGTTTACTGTGTTGCGTAAAGGTAAAATGGAAAAAATAGTTGCTGTTGTCGGAACGATGGAGACCGATGCTGATGGCCACCAAGTAAGTAGCGACAAATTGCCAAAGCTGGGAATGCGGTTACAGAAACTGACGCAAGATTTGGCCGAGCAGTTCGGTTACGAAAATTTGCCCGGTGTTTTGGTGACCGCTGTTGACCCTGGTTCTATCGCAGCACAGGCTGGAATTAAACGTGGAAGTTTGATTCAAGAGGTTGATCACGTCGCGGTCAACACTCCGGAACAAGTCAAAAAAACAATTAAAGAAAGTAAGAAAAATAAAGTACTTATGTTGGTTAGAAATGGTATTGCGAGCCGTTATTTGGCTCTAAAAGTAACAGACTAAAGTTTAGGTTGACTGGATTGGCGCCCTGCTCAGCGCCAATCCAGCCGTAGAAGATTGATAGTTATGGGCGTCACCTCCTACGTCCATCTAGGGGAACCTTATGGTTCCCCTTTTTTTTATCGAAAAAGCTATTCTGCGTTAATTAATTTTGCAAAGCTAAGCTATTTGTTTTATACCTGATTAAAATTAACTCCATCAGCTTATAGTTTGTCAGGAGAAAAAAATGAAAGTCAAATTTCTTGCTGCAATTGTTTTTCTTGCTCCTCTTTTAACCTATGTTTGGCAAAATAGTAGTCCTGTACAGGTTAGGTTTCTAGAGTGGCAATATCCAGTTTCTCAAGCAATCCTGCTACTGGCAACTTTGCTTGTGGGTGTGGTTATGGGTTTATTGCTAAGTCATGCTTGGCGCAACAAGGCGAAGATGAAACAAAAGAAAGCCGATAAAGTAGCGAAAAAACAAAAAAAGGCAGACGCTAAATTGAGCAAGCAGCAAGTTCAAGAGCCTTCGAACCCGGTAAAAGCTGCAGAAACTAATTCTAGCTCAAATCTTGAGCCAGAAGCAAAAATCGAATCTGACGATTCTTTTAATAGTTAATTGCTACATGCAGTTGCCGACTGTTCAATTTTCTTTGCAATTTCACTGGTTCATAATCTCCTATGCTGAGGTAACTCATGGCGGGTAAAATTTTAATTACCGGGGCAACATCTGGTTTCGGACGAGCATGTGCTGAGTATTTTGCTGCTCAAGGGTGGCAGCTGGTACTGGTTGGACGGCGTAGCGACAGGTTAGGCCAGTTAATGGCGCAACTGGGGAAATCTGTTGAAAAGATTATCCCGTTAGATGTTCGTAATCGTGATGAAGTTTTTACTCAACTAAGTTCTTTGACCGATATTGATGTTTTGCTTAATAATGCTGGTTTGGCACTTGGTTTGGATCCTGCTTGGGAAGTTGATATCGACGATTGGGATGTTATGGTCGATACCAATATCAAGGGGGTAATGTATTGCACCCGAGCATTGTTGCCGAACATGGTTAAACGCAATGTTGGCCATATAATTAATATTGGTTCAACTGCAGGCGATTGGCCTTACCCTGGTGGAAATGTCTACGGTAGTACTAAAGCGTTTGTGCAACAGTTTAGTCGTAATCTGCGTGCAGATTTGATTGGCAGCAGGGTTAGGGTAACTGTGTTGGCACCCGGAATGGCAACTAGTGAGTTTTCTGATGTTCGGTTTAAGGGTGATGTTGAGAGTGCCGCTAAAGTATATGAAGGGACTGATCCGCTTGTTTCAGCCGATATTGCAGAAACTGTTTATTGGGTGGCAAATCGCCCAGGACATGTAAATATCAACAGCATGGAAATTATGTCTATCGATCAAGCTTGGGGACCATGGGCAGTGAACCGTACAAAGGGCTAGAAAAGTTGGCGTCTTACAATTTTTTCTAGTTCTATAGCTGGGGTGAAGTCACCTCGTAGTTCAAGTGTCTTTCGACAATCACTTAGTGCTTGGGTATATAGTTTCATTTCATAGCAGGTTTGTGCTCGCCCCCAATAGCCTTCATATTTTTGTGGGTGATTTGCAATTACGAAGTTGTAATCTTCCATCGAAGAATCCAGTTTTTCTAAAATACGATAAGCTAGCCCGCGATTACACCAAGCTCTAGCATTCTCTCGGTTATATTCAATCGATTTTCTGAAGTCTTCAATCCCCTTTTGGTATTGTGCAATAGCAAACCAAGCCATGCCCCGATGGTTGTAAATCATTGAACGTATGGCATGACCAAGCTTTAAGTGGAGGATAGAGCTGTATAGCTCTATTGCTTTGATAAAGTTCTCATTGCTATGTGCTTCTAGGGCATTTAGCATTAAGTCTTCAAGTTTTTTTGAGGTTAAATAGGTTGGAGTACTCCCATTGTTGTTAATAGATAATTGATTATTATCGTCTATCTGCAGTGGTTGTAGGGCACTGTTACCTAAAGAAATTGATTCTATGTCGTTTCTTAATTTCATCCCCCGTTGTCGAATTTCTCTTTGTGAATCACGAATTTCTTGAAAAATAAGGTCAGACAGGGTTAGAGATGCGTTTAAGGATGCAAGCTTACGCCGGATAGTATGGTTTGGCATAGCTATATCTGATTTGTAGACGAGTTCGTGCTCAACTTCAGCCCAAGCCTCTTGCAGTATTGTTCGCAATTGTATTTCACAGACAGCGCCGCTATAGGGTAAGGTTTCTTTCTTTGAAGCATTTTTGGTGCGGATAAGAACGTGGATAGAGTCGTAGCCAAATTCACGGAAGGAGTGCTGTTCCGCTTTGTGCTCAAGTTCTAAAAAATCAAATTTTTGTGCCAGAAGTTGTTCCATTTGCTCAATGTCTTCGAGGAACGGGCAAACTATCCTAACCCCGAGTAAATCGGTTATTTGCACTAATTCTGGCCCTTGGAGCTTGCTTAGTTTCATTACTTTGTCACAATAACTGTCAAAGTTCTTTATCCGGGATTTTACCGTTAGGTATATCCCTTCTTGCTTAGCTAAAGTTTGGATCTGCTTGCATATTTTTTGTAGAATAGGTTCATATTTAGGTAGTAGGCGCACGTAAAGTTTTTTTATGGCTGCACGGTCTGGCAGTGGATGGTTTTTACGTTTTCCTGCTGGCATTTGTAGTCCAATGTTGTGATTGATTTACAATCAAGATTTGTTAGGTTTAATTTATAGGTTAAGGCTGTTAATGTCAATTTTCGATATTAAGGTTGTTTCTGTTTTAATTAAAATTAAAGTTTCCGTGCTGCATTGTCGATAAGTCCCTATATAACAATAGTTATTAGCTTGATCAACGCTGCTCAAGTGCACTTATTAGTATAAGCAAAGTAGTGAGCTTATAAGGCTTATATGTTCTGTATCCACGGAAGGATAACAGCATGGCATCAAACCTTAAGGTAGGAAATGTTCACGGCTATCAACCGTATCGCGAGGTAGAGCAGGTTCCTGCTTATCCTCGCATTAATTCACAGCAGCAACGTGAGGATCAGAGCTTGCATTCAGACTCATCAAAGCATGAGAAGAGCGAGCAAAGCTTACGCCGATTTGTGATGATGCGTAAGCTTATTGATGAGTTAACACGGCTAGCAGGAATTATGCGGGTAGATTATCAAACTGCTCAAGAAGATCTCCATGGCCTGGGTGTAATGATTTTGGAAGGGGAGTTGATTGATCAGTTGTTGGAGTTAAAAGTTCCCCTTGATAATATCGACGACTTGCTGCAGCAAATACGTGAAAAGGTGCAAATGCCAGCGTTTGAAGAAGGTGCTTTTTTAACTAAAGAACACAATCCTTTTCCTGTGTTTGTCCCTAATATATCAGAATATAATCTATATTTTGACAGATTACATTTACCAAAGTTAGACATTAGTACTACTCTTGGTGAGAATCTTGATGTCGTAGGTCGTTATATTAATCAAAAAAATCGGCTAAAATTAGATTTTATCCAATTTCCAAATACAGAGGCTATTGCGTTAAAGATCATGGTTCAGGTTGCCGTTAGCGAGTTTGACGATAATGGCAGGCGAGTGGTGCTGTATCAACGGCAAGATAAAAGTTATGCCCTGTATGCAGACAAGCAGATAGATTTGTCTATTTGAAG
>JADGED010000075.1:0-2955 GCA_016744555.1 Desulfuromonadaceae bacterium | reverse complement strand
TTTTCCCATCGGTATGCAGGTATTTGCCGCACTTACCTATTGCTTCATGAAATATTTCCTCGGGAAATAGTCCAAAACTTTGCTCAAACTTGCGTCTGTTAATCCCTTGACTGGTACGCAAAGCAAGGTAAGCATATTCACGCATAGCAGAGCAACTATCAAAGGTTTCGATCAATTCTGCTGGATTAATTCCCTGCTCTAATTGTTGCTGGTAGGAACTTAAGTTAGCTTGATTGTACCAGCGCTCGCCATTGTTTTTGTTGTAAAAGCTATGTCCACCAGCTCCAATAGCAATACACTCCTCTCTTTGCCAATATGCTTGATTATGTTTGCAATTTAACTCTGGTTTGGAAAAATTTGATATTTCGTAATGTTCATACCCGGCACTAGTTAAAGATTGGTCGATCAAATCGTATTGTTCGGTATAAACATCTTCATCGCATGGTGCTAATTTCCCCTGATCATTAAGTGCGCCCAGTTCTGTTCCAGGTTCAATTGCTAGCCCATAAAGGGAAATGTGCTCTGGCGAAAGACTTAGTAATGTCTTTATTTCCTGGTGTAGTGCAGTTATTTTTTGTTCGGGAAGGGCAAATATAAAATCTAAATTTAAATTATTAAAACCAGCGGCACGAGCGTAATCAATAGCCAAAAAACTATCTTCAACAGTATGTGTTCGACCTAGAAAGGCTAGGTTGTCGTTATTGAGTGATTGTAGACCGATGGAAAGGCGATTAATCCCTAGTTGTCTATATTGCTTTAACTGATGCTGGCTTAGGGTGCCGGGGTTTGCCTCGAGGCTTATTTCTGCATCCTTACATATCCCGAGCGAATGGTCTATCCGCTCGATAATTCTACCGATCTGGTTTGGCTGCAGAAGTGATGGCGTGCCGCCACCAAAGAATATAGTGCTGCGTGGGGGTGTTTCTTTGTTGGTGCGAGCAATTATATCAATATTTAGGAGGAGTAGGTCGACATATTGATTTAGTTGCTCTGCCGATCCAACTCCAGAAAAAAAATCGCAATAGCGGCATTTGCTGCTACAAAAAGGGATATGGATATAAAGTGACCCCATTTTTAGCTGTTGCTTGTGTGCAACTTATTTTCCGGTCTTTTTTTCAAAATCGGCAACCAATTGTTGGCTTTTAGTAAAGTCGCCATTTGGGCAAACAGCTGTAACTGACATATTGTAATCGCAAGATTCAACATCACAGCTATCAGATGAGCCACAGAGGCAATCGATATCAATTAAAGCAGGGCTATTGCTGCTACAGCTACCAGAAATTCCTTTACGGCCGAAAATTATCCCAATGGAAAGGCCAATAAAAGCTAAAAGAAAAATTATTAATGTAGGAATAAGCATTTCCATAGAGTTACTCCGTTTGTTTAGCAAGGTAAGTTTTGAATGTACTACTTTGTTTTTCTATAAAATCGTTGTTGTATTTGACTAGCATAAAGACTGCTAGGTTGTTAGCTTCAGCAAAAGCTAGACCTTTTTCTGGACCCATAACCATAATCGCAGTTGCTAGAGCATCAGCACGCATGCACGATTTAGAAATAACTGTTATTGATGCAAGCTTATGCTTGATCGGATAACCGGTTTTTGGATCTATTGTATGTGAATAACGCACCCCATTTTCTTCAAAATAGTTGCGGTAGTCACCTGATGTTGCCATGGCAGCATTTGGTAGATGTAAGCGCTTACGCACTGTTCGCTGCTGGGTTTCTGGTGCTTCTATTCCAATAACCCAAGGCTTGTTCTCACCTTTATTCCCATGGGTAACAATTTCACCACCAATTTCGACTAAAAAATCGGTGATACTGTTCTCTTGTAGTAGTTGGGCCACCGCATCAACTGCATAACCTTTAGCAATTGCCGATAAATCAATATATAGCATTTCGCTATTTTTATGCAATGCTGGAGGGTTTGTTCGCAGCCGTAGTTTTTTGTAACCACTTTGATTAAGTAGTTCTGTAATTGTTTTAGCGTCAGGAATTGCGGAAATATTTATGGTTGGGCCAAATCCCCATAGGTTGACTAATTTACCAATGGTTATGTCAAAGCTGCCATTGGTGAAATCGCTAATTTTTTGCGCATTATCAACAACAAACATAGTTTCAGCTGAAATAGGGACCCAAGACTTCCCGGAATTCTGGTTAAATTTAGCAACGTCAGAGGCGCCTTTGTAGGTCGACATTTTATTGTCTATATCGTCAAGGCGCAACTTGATTAAGTTCTCTAGTTCTTTTTTGCTTGTTTTCCACTTAGTCGGAGTAACTAGCTTAATATGGTAGCTGGTACCCATTGTGGTGCCGTCAATGGCCAGTGATTGGTTACTATTGGTAACATTTTGGTTCAAAAACACCGTTAACAATATTAATGTTAGACCAAGAACAACTATGAGAGCTTTCTTTTCCATTGTTTCTCCAACAAAAAAGCCGCATCAACAGATGCGGCTTTTTTATTTATCAATCGTACTGAAACTACATATCGTTTATTTCAAGGGCAATTCTGGCCAATTTGTGCTTCTCCTGTGTTTCCATTTGCAGGAGATTTTCGAAAATCTCCCGGCACTCAGGAGTATTAGCAGTGTCGACCATCCCTTTATATGATGCAAGTAAGCAACTATCGAGAGTAATGCCTAATTCTAAAACATCTTCTACGGTCATATCGGCAGAATACTGAGCTGCGTCAAGTGGAGCAAACAGACATTTGTCTTGTGAATATTGGTACCAAGCATCTAATGCCTTGGATTTTACATCATCTTCAAACTGACCTAATGACTTATCTAAGTGAGCTTTGTGGCGAACCAGATAATCGAGCAACATTTTTACTCTAGCACTAGCTGCTTTATCACTTAACTGCTGATAAAAGTCACCGACACGACGATGGTACTCACGAGCATATTCGAGAATCTCTTTTGCTTGTCCGTATGGCATAAACTCTCTCCTTAATAG
>JADGED010000074.1 GCA_016744555.1 Desulfuromonadaceae bacterium | reverse complement strand
GTTAATTGGTCCTCCTATGCATTTAAAACAGGAATTGTTTACCGATTTTGAATCTTGTAATGAGGATCATCAATACTATGTAGTATCTGGTTTTATTTACTTTTTCTTAAAATTCTTTCGAATCCAGTAATGTAGAATCGTCGCTAGTAAAATCACAACTAATATCATACTAAAGCGGGTAGATAGACTTTGTACGTTTTGCCAACTGCTTCCTCCTAGATAACCTAATCCAGGGTAGAAGATACCCCACAAAATAGCGCTGATAAGCGCATAAAGGACAAAAGATCTTTTAGGCATGCCAGAGAGACCGGCAATGAATGGAGTGGTGCCACGAATCGGACCGAGAAAGCGGGCAAAGAAAATACTTTTACCACCATGTTCTACAAAAAAGCGTTCTGAGCGGGTGACTAAAATACGGCGTTTTTGAAAGCTTTTAAGCTTAAGGAGGTTGGAACCGTAGTAAAATCCTAAATAAAAGCTTACTAAATCACCTATAAGGGCTCCAGTTGCGGTTATAGTTATTAGTAGAGGCAGTGTACATTTACCATGTAAAACTAGGAATCCTGCAAAAATAATGGCACTGCTACCAGGGACAAGTAGACCGATAATTGGTATAGATTCGGCAAAAGCAACCACAAACAGTGCGAACAGATAGGTTGATCCATTAGGAAGAAGTTCGATGGTTTGCTGTAACCAGTGTTCCATCATGTGGTTCTCCGAATTATTATGGCAAGTGAAAATGTGAAAATAGTTATTTTAGTTGTGCTTCAAATTTGTATTGCCAACGATTGAACGTTTCAATTTTATTGTTCCCAAACTCTTTAAGTTTAGCACGTACTTCATCAGGAGTTTTTTCTTGGGTTAGGCTTCCTTTGTTTTTTGAATAAAATAGATCGGCATAGCAAATTATTTGTTCTTCAAGTGTCTCTGGTAAAATGTCGTAAATAGGTAATGGTAGTTTTTGTTGTTTAATTTCTTTAGCTGTTAAGCCCACCCCAATATGCCGCTCGCACACTCGTGCATGTGCAGGTAGCCCTTCATGCAGTAATAATTTTTTACCCTTAAGTCCATGGGTGATATAATCTCCAGTACCGTAACAACTTAGCGATGGAGTGTTGGTGTTAATCATCCCAATGTCGTGTAATAATGCAGCTTCAGCAATGAATCTTAGGTCGACCTTTTCACCCTTTGCAACTAAATATCTTGCAATTGTTAAGGCTTTTTGGGTAACCATTTGACTGTGCTGCATTAGAATATCTTCCGCAATTGGGTGATTTGCGTAGTATTTATGGATAAGCTTAATTGGATTAATACTGTCATTCATTATTACTGCCATTTATGGTTGCAACTGCCTTATTTGACTTCAGTAAAGCTATTAACTATGTCTTGAAAAATTGGAAATAGTTTGTCGAATTGTTCGTTTGGGTAATCAAGGGAAATAATGAAATAATGTAGTTCTCCTTGAAGTGCAAGGGTGAGGCGTCCATATTTTGCATCATGGCCAATTAACTTTATTCCGGCTCCGGCTGGATGCTGAAAAGGTTTTGCTTGTCCAGAGGTTAACTCTGGTTGGCCATCCAAAAAAATACTTAGGATGTCAGGCAGATCGGTGTAGTTTTTGCGAGCACTACTTTTTATTAACATAGCGCCAACGCTAGTACTCTTTTTGTGTGGATTTTCCACCCTCCACAAGACAGTGTCGTCACGATAGTCAGGTGATGATACTGGAACTGTAACTCTTTTCCAATCAAGTGGATGTTTAATGGTGAAATTTAGTTTAGCGTTAACGTAAAGTTGCTCGTTAAATTCTATCGGTTTGAATTTCTGTAATATTGCTGATTGGCAACCAAGTAGCAATATTACAGATAAACAAATAAATGCCAGCTTGATGGTACGCATTAATCTTCCCAGTTTATGCATGCCACTGGGCAGTTATCCATTGCTTCTTCTATTTTATCTTCGGTATCACCTTTTGGGTTGTGGATTCCGGCTTTATGCTCAGAAACCATGTTGAAAACGTTCGGACAAATACGGGTACAAGTTTCACAGCCGATGCAAGCATCGTGATCTAGAAGTGGTGTTTTAGCCATGTTATCTCCTTAATGGAATGATAATGAATTAATCTTCAGGTAATTGCATTGAATTGCCACGATTACTTTTTGAACCTGCCATTATCCTATACTTTTACCTTATTTGCCAAACCATAGTTCATTTTTTATATTAATCGTGGTAATTAGATGGTTTAAATGTTTGCTTTGATTGGAGAAAAATTGTGGTTAAGTCTGTTGGATTGCGTGCAGAAATATTGTTATCCCTTACTATTTTACTGGGGGCTGCACTATTGTTGGGCGGGATAATGATGCTGCAAGTAATGGAAAAGAATTTGCTGCAGGAGCGAATTGTTCAACTAGATTCCATATCGCAAGTCTTAGCGCGATCATTAGCATTACATTATGATGAAAATAACATAATTTCATCGCAAAGTTTTGCTTTGCTTACCGAAATTCCTACACCCGTGGGGTGTAATGACTGGTGGCTATACGACCGAGAATTGAACTTGATAGGTTCTTATAGTGATGGGAAGAAAAGTGGTTTTTCAATATCAAGAAAACAGTTGGCTAAATTATCCGGTAAATTGCAGAAAAAAATAGAATTTCCTTTTCTTTTAAATATATTTGAAGAATCTGTACCCGCTGCATTTTTTATCGTTCCAATAAAGGTTGAAAATAAGTTGGTAGGATTGCTTGAATTAAATTTTTCTTTAGAGGATATACGCAGTAACTTACTACGTTCTCAGCAATTAATTATTATTTATATTTTTTTGTATGGTGGTGTTTTAGTTCTTGCTGGATATTATCTGTTGCAGCGCAATGTTATAAGTCCTGCAAGAAATTTATTGCAAGCAACCGAAGCTGTAAGTCGGGGGGATCTGGCGAAACGTTTGCCCGCTGGCGGGCCAACAGAGATTGCTCAGCTTGCCTTAGCTTATAATAAAATGGTGGTAGCTCTGCAAGAGAGTAGGGGAGAAACTGAACAGCAAATTATATCCCTTGAACAGACCAATTTGGCCTTACAGCGAACTCGAAATGAATTAATTGTTAGCGAAAAAATGGCATCAGTAGGTCAGCTTGCTGCTGGGTTAGCGCACGAAGTTGGTAATCCTTTGGCTGCATTGATAGGGTACCTAGAACTGTTGCGGCAAATGTTTGAGGCAGGAGATGAACAAGATATTATTGAACGTTCTTTAGTTGAGACAAACCGGATCGATTTTCTGGTGCGTGAATTGTTGGATTTTGCTCGCCCAGCCGAACATAGTGAAATTGAAAATATCAATTTAATTACCGAATTGCGAGCCTGTATTAGCTTGTTGCGTAATCAGGGTAATTTGGATGTTGTTACGATTGTAGATAAACTTGAAAATGGTGATTTAACGATTGCATGCAACCGTTCTAAGTTACAACAAATATATATAAATTTGTTGCTTAACGCTGTACAAGCGGACGCAGATGGAGGGGAGATTGTGCTATCTGCTGGAACCTGTACTGGTAGTGTTTATTGGGTAAAAATTAAAGATAGTGGCTGTGGAATAGAGCCGCAGCATTTACGTTCTATTTTTGATCCGTTTTATACCACTAAAGCACCTGGTCAAGGGACCGGATTAGGTCTTGCAATATGTCAACGTTTGGTAGAAGAATCTGGCGGTCAAATTGAGGTTAGTTCAATCGTGGGTGAGGGTAGTTCGTTCAAGTTAAAGTTTAGCGCACTTAAAGTTTAAATGGTTGTTGATTTTTATCTAGTTGAAGGCTGCAGACATGGAAAAATTCCCTAAAATATCACCCGTTAGATAGCATTCTTTAGGATTTACTTTAACTAAGCTTTTGATAGTTTGTGGTGCAAGGTGGAGGCGGAAAGTAGACTCTTCACGTTTAACCAAAGTCAAATCAATATTTTTTTTCATTGATCCAATCCGCATTTCAGTTTCAATGACATAGCACCACTCTCGGTCACCGTCGGCAAAAGATACTAAGCGACGACTCTTAACTGGAATAACCGAATACACCTCAACATCACTATAGTTTTGAATCGGGTGGACACCAAAACTAATCATTAAATCATCACCTTCTTTAAAGGTGGAATAATCAAAAATATTTAAAATAGAGTGCTTTGAATCCATTACAACTTGGGCTTCAATTGCAGGTATTTTTAAGCTTGGAAAAGAGACCCACTCGCACCAGCCAATATCAATTAAAAGTGAGTTTTTGTTTTTCTTCATATGGTGTAATCCCCAATTAAATATTATGTTACTTTTTATTGAATCTTACTGGCAGTTTCAACGAAAGTAAATTGTTCTAATATTAGAATGGGGTTTAATTCTTAGGTTTGAAATCGCTGAAATAATAGTACGTTGTTCGTCTAATTAAATGTAGCAGTGCTCTGGATATATTTATGCGAGATGATCACGACCTGTTTTTTGCAAATAGTATTCATAATCACCCTTATAAGTAACCATTTTGCCATGGTCAATTTCAAATACTTTTCCAATTAAAGAGCGCAAAAAGTGACGGTCGTGGCTAACTAGTAGCAGCGTGCCGGTGAATTTTTGCAAGGACTCGAGTAATACTTCACGTGATTGGATGTCGAGGTGATTAGTCGGCTCGTCAAGGATTAATAAGTTCAGTGGGCGGCCGAGAAGGGTGGCTAGAATCAAGCGGGCTTTTTCTCCACCAGATAGTTTGTCGACCCTTTTATCTACATCGTCGCCTTGAAATAGAAATGCAGCGCAAAGGTTGCGTAATACTCCGATGGTTTGCATAGGGAGTGCATCTTGTACGGTTTCAAAAACAGTTTTTTGGGGATTTAACAGTTCCATTGAATGTTGGCTGAAGTAGCCACTGTGAACATTAGCTCCAATAGTAGCGCTACCGTAACTTGTAGAGGTGTCACCGATGATAGTTTTAAGAAAAGTTGATTTTCCTGCACCGTTAACGCCGACAACGGCAATCTTATCGCCCCGACTTACCATGCCAGAAATCCCAGAAAATACCGGTTTTTCTGTACCATTTTCTTGTGTCCAACTTTTACCTAAGTCTTGTAGGGAGATTACATCATCGCCACTACGTGGTGGTTCTGAAAATTCAAATCTGACCAGTTTTTGCTCTGCCGGTAGTACAATCCGCTCGATTTTCTCTAATTTCTTTACCCGTGACTGTACCTGCGCCGCATGGGAAGCACGAGCAGCGAATTTAGCAATAAAGTCTTCTTCTTTGGCAAGCATATCTTGTTGGCGCTTGTAGCTTGCTTCTAATTGCTCTCGTCGTATTTCACGTTCGCGGAGGTAAAAATCGTAATTACCGCTGTAGCTGGTAATAGTTCCGGCAGCGACTTCGACAATACGGTTAACTAGACGGTTCATGAAGTCACGGTCGTGACTAGTCATAACCAAAGCCCCCTGATAATCCTCGGCAAGCCAATTTTCTAACCATATAATTGATTCTACATCAAGGTGGTTAGTAGGCTCATCAAGGAGAAGTACATCGGGGTTCAGGGTAAGAATCTTAGCTAAAGCGATGCGCATTTTCCAGCCACCGCTGAATGATTCAACTGGGTTGGCATAGTCATTGGGGCCAATTCCTAAACCGGTTAGTACTGCTTGTGCACGACTTTCTAAGTCATAGCCACCTCGGTGTTCAAACTCTTGTTGTACATTACCGTATCGTTCTAACAATGATGCCATCTCATCATCATCCATTGGTTCACACATTTGAGCTTCCATGGTGCGAATTTGCTCACCAAGTTTTACGGTCACTTCGGAGGCAGAGATTACTTCTTCAAGTGCACTACGGCCAGACATTTCACCAACATCTTGAGAAAAATAGCCAATAACAGTTTTTTTGCCACAGCTTATATCACCGCTATCGAGACCTTCTTCACCAGTAATGATTCGGAAAATGGTAGATTTTCCTGCACCGTTTGGTCCAACTAGTCCAGTACGACTACCGGGAAGAATTTGAAAGCTGGCATTCTTGAATAATACTCGATTGCCGTGTTGCTTGGTAATATCTGTAAGGTGAATCATTTTGTCCCTCAATGGTTTTGCATGTAGCTCATTTGAATGATGAAAAACGCACTGTTAACATGTGGTGGGGTAAGGAGCAAGTGAAAAGCAGAGTTGTGAATTAAACGCAAAACAATACTTAAAAAGCTTTCCTTGCCTAAAGGTTCATCACTACTTTATGCTACGCCAGATTTAACTCATATAGAAGGATCTAACATGACAAAACTTGATGATGCGATAAAATTATGTACCGCCGATGGAGAAAAGCAGTCGGACTTTTACGATTTATTTCTAAACTCACTTTTTTATGTCCCTATTGTGGAAGAAAAAGATAAGCCAGAGCAAGAAAATGGTGCATTGCCACTTTTAGTTGAAGCAAATGACAAAACTTATTTGATGTTATTTGATACCATTAATAGATTAACCGATTGGGCCGATGGTGATGCTAAATATTTATCTGTCGCTGGCCATGATATCGCCGAAATTTCTTCACCAAAAATATATTGGGCTCTTAATTATGGTACTGAGTTACAGAAATTTTTTGAACCTGAGGAAATCAAGTGGCTTAAAGTTGTAGTTAAGAACGCAAAAGAGAATAGCCAAAAAGATTCAACTGCAGTTGATCACGGTCATAAAGGTAGCGAAACTAAATAGCTTAACTTTAATATGGATAGTTGGTGATGGATTTAACGACCTTGAGAAGTTATTTAATGTCAAAGGGCGCTGCTGAGGAAGATTTCCCTTTTGATCTAATTACTCTCGTGGCCAAAGTGGGCGGAAAAATGTTTGCTTTGGTCAGGATAAACACAAATCCATTACAATTGAACCTTAAGTGTGATCCCCTGAAAGCTGAAATTTTACGTGAGGTTTATCCTGCAATTATACCTGGGTATCACATGAATAAGCGACACTGGAATACCGTAGTGCTTGATGGTTCTATTGATACCGTAGAAATTTATGCAATGATTGACGATTCCTACGATTTGGTTGTTAAGGGCCTGCCAAAGTCTAAAAGACCATTTGGCATCAGTGTCTAACCGAACGTTGCAATTGTTTCTTTATCTAACTAAATCCATTAGGCTGATCCAGTTAGTTATTCTTCTATGTTGGTAGAAATATATTTTAAGCACTCTTCAAGACTATTTCCTTGAATAATGTCAGCAAACATAAGGTTGTGGCTTAAACCAAAATCTTCAATTGTCATATTTAGCTTATCACGATCGCAGGTGGTTCCTAGCCCAAGCATATCTTGCGTTTTGGTTTTTAACTCTCTTGGGTCAGCACAGTAGCCTATAACTTGCTTTCCCAGTGCTTGGGCAAAACCTACTTCCCATACAGTGCCACTATCTGGTTCTGGCCCGCGAAATGGCACTAGGTTTGCGATGACTATATCGCATGATTTTATTAAAGCTATGTTGGCCTGTTTAATATTGTTGGCCAGTTCTGCTTTGTTGCATCCAACTACAGTATTATCGAGGGGGAACAATCCTGTAAAACCATAATTAAGACATAGTTGTTTTAAGGAATCACCATGCGTGACTGGATCTGGCAAAAAAACATCGGGGCCAGCTAGATAGATTCTTTTCATGCTTTTAGTCCTTAACAAGTTCGATATATAGTCATCAATATAAATTACCTTGCCACTTTTTTCTCTGAGGGCGGTGGTGATTTATATGTCATTTATTGCTTAGTAGCAATGTGAAGGGTTGTTGCTATGTAAGTCAGTTTTTACTTTTCATCAAAACAACAAATTGTAAGTCATTTAACCTCTAAAACTTTCTACGATTGAAACATAAATAGTTACAGGTGTAACTATTCTGTGTTGTCAGCTGCAAGCCAGATAAGTTTTGTATTAATTTTCTCCACTTTATGTACAAAAAGTTACTGCTGAAGAATTTTATCGATAGTTTGCTTTGATTTCTAGCGTTAAATGCTCCAATTTTGTTGTAGCAAGGAAAGTTTCAGCTATTTAGAAAAGCTAGAATATTCGTTTTTTTTAATAATTTGTATAAGTTTCTATTATTGTTATAGAAAAATTTGCTATACTGAAAAAAAAGATTTTTAGGCTCTTAAGTTTTTGATGATTGCGGTCAATGCTTTTTTGTGATGCACCATTTTTAATGTTCGGGGGTTGTTATGTCTAAATCTGTTAAGGTTGGAATGTTTGCAATTGGGACAATGGCTGTAATGGCAATTGTCTTTGCTATTATAATTAAAACTCAAATTACCCCTGAGCGAGTCCGTAAGACACTTTTACCTTTAGTTGAAAATTCATTGCAGCGCAAAGTTGATTTTGGTGAAATAAATATTGGGATATTTTCTGGTATTTCTGTCGCCGATTTAAAAGTAACTGAAAAAAACGGTAGCGGAGAGTTTTTTTATGTTGAGATAATGGAGCTACGTTATCAGCTTTGGCCATTGTTTATGGGTAAGGTGGTTGTGGATCAAGCGCTATTAGTTCAACCAGAAATATTTGTTAGCCGTATGCCTGATGGAAAATTCAACTTTAGCGATCTGATTTCTGCTGATACAGGTGGCGATCCAAAAGGTAATGCCAAGGCAAAACCTTCCTCTAAGTTTAATTTGTTAGTTAAAGAGGTGAAAGTTATAGGGGGAGAATTATTGTATGTTGATAAATTCATCAATGCAAAATCTCCTTATCGTTATTTTTTAAAAGATTTAAATTTCAAAGCCAAACAACTCTCTTTAACGAGCCCCTTTCCAATTGAGCTTTCAGCTGTGATTGATGATGCAAATATTGATGTTTCTGGTAACTATGACATATCCAATTCTTCTGGAGCTATGACGGTAAATTTAGATGCTCTCGATTTGGTAAAGTTTGCCCCTTATTATCGGGACCGTATTCCGGCAAAGCTTGGCTCAGCTGATTTATCGCTTAACCTCGAAGTTGATGTTACTCCTGAGACTATTTCATCGAAGGGTAAAATTATTTGCGATAAAGTCGACTTGGTGTTGAATCAATTTCCCGATAAGCGTGTAGAACAGGCAATGTTAGGGGTTAATTATTCGATTGATTTTGATTTCAAGAATAAAAAATTGCGTATTTCAACTTTATTGCTTAATTTTAATGATATCGCTCTTGGTGGCGAGGGTGAGGTCGATTTGTCGACTGATGATCCAGCTATCGTTTTTAGTCTTTTGTTTAAGCAGTTTGACTTGCGTAAAGTAATGCAAAACTTGCCCCCAGAACTTTCACGCGCTTACCAAAAATATAGTGTTGCAGGGACGTTGAATGGGCAGATTGATTTAGCTGGTAAGATTAAAGATGGTATGAATTTATTCCAGAGTGCCAAATTAAATTTAAAAGATGTCAGAGCTACTGCGGATACTTTGCGTGCTGGTATAAGTGGTGAGGTGATTTATGCAAAAAATATTTTAAAAACGGATAATATGCAGCTGCAGTATGGCGACCAGCAACTGAAATTACAACTTAATGCCGAAAAGACTGGACATTTGTTTCGGGGAGATTTTGCCCTTACTGCCGATACCTTAGATATCAATAAAATTATACCAGAAAAGACCATTGATCCTGTGAGTGAAGTACGTCCATCAGTGGCAGAAAACATAAATAGCCATAGTAGTGCTCAACGTAACGAAATAGGGCCTTTTGAAATCCCCATCAATATGGTTGGTACGTTGACGGTTGATCGTATGATCTACAAACAATTACGTATCGATAAGGTAGCAGCAGATATTAAGATCAGAAACAATATTATCACGATTTCGAATTTCTTCAGTAAGATCGGAGATGGTAAATTTAAAGGGTCTGCAGAGGTAGATCTCGGGGTTAAGGGTTTTGCTTACAATGGCAAAGTTTCCCTTAGTCAACCCAATGTGGCAACGCTAGCAGATGGTTTAATGTTGAGTGCAAACCAAAAAGTGTCAGGAAGAATGCAGTGGCGTAATAGTTTTTCTGGACGTGGTACTGTTAATTCTGACCAGTTGCAGCTTAAAGGTGGATTTGACATATATGATGGAGCAGTAAAAGGTTCTCCATTGTTATTAGCGTTAGCAAGCTTTGTCGTTGATTCAGATTTGCAAGCCATTAGTTTTGACTCTTTTACGGGTGAATATTTTTTGCTAAATAATAAGATGAATATTGATGCTTTACTTGATAGTAGTAAAACAAAACTAGCCCCCAGTGGTACTGTTTCGACAGCAGGTGAACTAGATTTTAAGCTTGATACTAAATTTGCACCAGAGACAATGTCTAAGTTAGGAATTGATAGAAAAATTAAACAGATGGTAGTTGATCGCTCTGGGTGGGGAACTTTACCGTTGGTAGTCGGGGGTTCAACAGATATACCGACGATTGGGTTTGATACTGATGCTTTGCAAGCTATTGCTGTTAGTAAAACTAAAGAGCGAGTTACTCAAGAATTGCTGGAGAAGGTATCACCTGAAGCTTCTGCTGCAGAGCCGATGCAGCAATTGTTAGATGATACTTTGGATAAGTTGTTTGGTAATTAAATCATTAGGATAAATAAAGTATGTTAACTGAAATTATCCTTTGGCTTAATGTTGTTTCCTGCCCTGTTGCAGCATTTGTAATTGTTCTGCGTAACCCTCGTCAAGTCACCAGCCAATTGCTCAGTATGGGGTTAGCTTTTGTTGCAGCGTTAGCTTTTGTCGATTTGCAATCCTTGCAAAATCCTGAAAATTTATTCATGTGGCGAAGCTATGGTTTGCCATTAGAGATCATAATTGTTTTGTGTTGCTACTATCACACCAAAACAGCATTTCG
>JADGED010000073.1 GCA_016744555.1 Desulfuromonadaceae bacterium | reverse complement strand
GTCCTGATCCGTGAGTATACCGTTAATCAACCCCGAGAAGATGTGTTAGCACAGATTGTAGCCTGTAATGCCGATGTAGTGTGTTTTTCGGTTTACGTTTGGAATCGTCTTACTACTCTTGAACTGGTTGAATGCTTAAAACTGATCAATTCCAGACTAAAGATAGTTCTTGGTGGACCAGAAATTTCGTTTGAGGATGATGACTTTTTTTCTCGCCATAATGTTGATGCCGTTATTTGTGGTGAAGGAGAAATACCGTTAAAACACCTACTGCTTGCTTGGCAACGGGGCGAAGATCCGGAGCCGTTACTGGGGTTAAAACTACCAGCAGATCGGGGCAATAAATCATGCAGTACCTTATCACACCTTGATAAATTGCCATCACCGTTTGCCGCTGGATTAGTCGATCTAACTAGAGGCTTGGTCTACTATGAAAGCAGTCGTGGTTGCCCTTATACCTGCAGCTTTTGTATGAGTGCATTGGATGATCGGGTCAGGTCATTTTCTTTGCCAAGGATCAAAGCAGATTTAAAACTGTTACTGGAGCAGAGAGTAGCTAAAATTAAGTTTGTTGATCGCACCTTCAACTACGATAACCGGCGCAGCCGAGAAATTTTTTCCTATATTTTGGAGCATAATCAAGCCAGCCATTTCCATTTTGAGATTGGTGCCCACCTCCTTGACGAGGAAACACTGCAATTACTTACTACTGTTCCTGCTGATACGTTTCAGTTTGAAATCGGCGTGCAGTCAACTTTGCCAGAAACTTTAAAACTGGTTGGTCGCAAAGCATCGCTGGAGCGGTTGGCGGAAAATGTGCAGTTTTTACAACAACACACCAAAATTCATCTCCATCTAGATTTGATTGCTGGATTGCCCGGGGAGGATTACCACCAGTTTCTGCAATCAATAGATTGGACTTATGCTCTTGGAGCTGAGCATTTGCAGATTGAACCGGTGAAGTTGTTGCCCGGAGCACCTTTACGGACGCAGGCGAATAAGTGGGGAATTGAATATAATCCGAATCCTCCGTATACAATTTTGCGCTCAAGTACTATCGATTTTGCTGATTTACAGCGGTTGCAAGGGATAAGTACATTACTGGATCTGTTGGTTTGCAGTGGTCGGTTTTTTCATCTGTTGCAGCAGTTGATAAGGGAATTTTCTTGCCTATCGTTATTTCTTGAAGATCTTGATTGTTATTGGCGTAATAATTCTCTCTATTATCAGCAGCGGTCCACAAGAGACCAATACTTATTGCTAGACAAATATTTACAAAGCCGTTTTGTCGATCAAAAGTTAGCAATCTTTCGGGAATTACTTAGCCGTGATTTTGCGTTGCATGAGCGGGTTGTTAGTGGCTCAGCTCCGTCTTTTGTTAATATCGAACTTACCGATGGGGAAATTGAAACGGTACGGGGACGGGTTAAGGAAGAATTAAGTAAGATAGAGCGTAGTGGTAAAGTACAGTATTTTGCAACTGCGTTTAACCATTTGCCAGAATATAGTGGGCGAACAATTTTGATTTTTATATACGTTGCAAAAACTTCAGTGGGTTTGCAGGTCAAAGAGGTAACACTTTAATATTCAAGGTTACTGAGTTAAACAGCGACAGTATTGAAGCGAAAGTGGCGGTAAATTAACTAAATAATTTACCGCCACTGTTTTATCGTTAATAGGATAATGTTCTAATCGTCATTCAGTAATAACGTATCAAGTAGCTCTGCTTCACCATCCGCAACATCGTAACTATGGAATATTTGCTGCCAAATATCGAGGCAGAACTCCACAAAAAAGTCACAGTCGGGGGCAAGCTGGTGCATTGTCTCCTGAACATCTTGCTGAAAAGATTCCTGTAATTGCGGGGTAGCAACTGTATGCTCTTTTAGCTGGATTAAGGTTGAGATATCCAGTGGTGAAGAAACAAAGCCATTACCTAGTAATTGATTGGCAACAGCAGTAAGGAAAAACCCTGACAATGATGGATAGTTATCGTTATCATCAGAATTAATTGGTAGCGGTAGATGCCCTTCCTCACTAAAGAAATGTTGCAGTGCAGCAATTTGTCCAAGCCGGATGTCGGCTAACTGCAGTTCTTTGATTGCAGTGATCGCAACCGGCTCTCCGGGGATGTCGCCATCTGCATCAATATACAAAATCGCTGGTTGCTGAAGTAATGAATCTATGAACATTAATTCTGGGTAGTCTAGGTACGAATAAATTGCACTCCTGCTGATTTCTTTAGCGAGAAGTTGTCGTTTTTTGATCAGACTATTACCTAATTGAAATAACGAAATCAGATAGGTTGAATTATATATTTGCTCAGCTTTGTCGGGGTCGGTACCGGCTAGATATTCGAGGGCTAAATTTAAGGTATCGTAGGTAGATTGGAACGCAGCAGCAACTTCAACTGTCTCTGCAATGTCGGTTTTATCGGCACTCATTTTGCGATTGGCAAGCATCATCAATTCACAGGCAGACGCATGATCTGACCCTGCTGCTAGCACTTCAGCTAACAGGTTATGAGGTGATCCACAAGCTAAGAGGGCGGCTGGGTGTTGTAGCCCTTCAGATTCGATCTGAAAATCTGTTTTGCCACCTGGCTTAAATGTGTCTGGTTCTACGTAGCTGTATATTGCTTGTGCATCAGCGGTAGGTATGATCCCTAAATCGAGCATGCGATTGCTACGGGTGAGATAAACTTCTTCTTCTAAGATTGATAAGTTTTCACTGCGAACCATTTCCATGATTAACAGGTAGCTCTCTTGTTCAAAATCGAGCCAAACCTTGAGAATAGCACCAATGATTTTTGCAGCTTTTTCACTTGCGTACTCGATATCGTATAGGGATTCTAAACGGTTGGCGTTTTCGGCATCGTCATCATCGTATACTTCTAACCCACGGGTAATTAATAGATGTTTTTTTAGAAATACGGTTAGTATTTCTGGTTCCATCTCTCGTGCTAATTGACAAATTTTTTCGTTACCTGTTGTTAGGAGAAGTTCTAGCCAAGTAAGGGTAAGCACGGCACTTAGATTGTCACCATCCCAGCAGTCTAAATCTAGCATGGTCGTGATCTGTTCAGGACTGGCAACCATGAGCAGCTCGGTTGAATATTCGGCCCCCAATTCATTGATGGTCAGGTAGAGCTCTTGTGGGTGCAATTGTGGAACTAGTTGTTCAACTTTTTGGGCATTGATAAGTAAGTCATACTTTTCTTTACCGTGAGCATGACGAATCATGTTTAATTGTTCATCGGTAGTCAGAGCATTATATTCAGCCAGTGTAATGTTTCTACCTTGGCGTAAAAGTGTTAAGTGGCCGACCTGTCGTTCTGCGGGAAGATTTATTTTGGTCATGCAATATTGCTCCAAATTGAAAAAGATTGGTTTGAAAAAGGGCTACTGTAAAGCAGACAGCAAAAATGTGCAATCGGGAGATGGCAGTTCATGTTATTGTGTGATATTTCTAAACTTTAAAAATATCAAATACAAATAGGTGCTTTGGTGCGGCAATTTTTGAAAAATTTATCCATAAAAACAAAATTAACTCTGGTGGTAATGTTTACCAGTGGGATTCTGCTGACAATTGTTAGTAGTATTGTCTTTGTTGCAGAAATATATACTGCTCGGACAACATTAACCCATGAACTTCAACTTTTAGCTAATACAATATCTGCCAATAGTCGTAAACCTTTGGTGCTCGGTAAAAAAGCTGAGATAGACTCTTTGTTAGGGTCTTTGATTTATCAAGATAATATTCATGCAGCATATTTTTTTGATAGCGACAATATTGCAATAGCACAACATTTAGACCAACACGCCTCCAAATTCGTGCTGCAGGCATTGAAAACCGATTTCCCACCCACAAATCCAACTTTATGGCTTGCTACTGGTAAAGAAAAACAATTTTTTAGTGTGCACCACCTAAGTATATTTAAACCGTTACTTTATCAAGGTGAGCACATAGGTACACTGTATCTATTGAGTGATATTGAAAAACTCTATGGCCGGTTGGGTAATGTTGCATTAGCTATGATTTTATCATTGCTGATTATGACTTATCTCGCATGGTTGCTTGCTGGTTGGCTACAAAAACCAATATCACGCCCACTTTTAAGCCTAACTGCATTGATGAAAAAAATATCATCTGGAAATGATTACTCTTTCCGCGCAGAAAAAAATAGTAATGATGAGGTTGGTATCCTCGTCGATGGCTTTAACCAAATGCTTGAACAAATAGAGCGACATCAGGCAAGTATAGCGGAACATCAAGCCCATTTGGAGCAAATGGTTGCAGATAGAACGGCAGAATTACGGTCGGCGATAAAAGGCTTGAAGTTAGCACGGCAGCAGGCAGACGATGCAAACCAAGCAAAGTCTCACTTTCTTTCTCGTATTACTCATGAATTGCGCACTCCGTTAATTGGTGTATTAGGGATGAATGAATTACTTACCCGTACACCATTGAATGAGCAACAACTTGACTTAGTTGATACGGTACAGAATTCTGGACAGCAATTATTACAACTTATTGGTGATGTTCTAGATTTTTCTAAAATTGAGGCTGGTAAACTTGAGCTAGAGATTGTTGAGTTTGATTTTTATGCGTTGGTAGTTGAAGTTGTGCAGTTGTTATCTGTGCCAGCTCAGCAAAAGCAACTTAATTTGTATTTTGATCAATTTGCAGGTCAAACGTGTACGGTAAAAGGTGATGTGACTAGGTTACGTCAGGTTCTGATGAATTTAATTGGAAATGCAATTAAATTTACAGCCACTGGCTCTGTAGTGGTGAACTTGAATTGTATTGAACAAGTGGATGGTCTTGGTACTTTTGTGTTGGAGGTAGAGGATACCGGTGCCGGTATAACTACAGCTGATAAACAGCAAATTTTTGATATTTTTTACCAAGCCGAAGGCGCCGAAGCAGTAGCAAGAGGATCTGGACTTGGCTTAGCCATAGTCAAGCAATTTATCGATCTAATGGATGGAGAGCTAAATTTGTTTTCTGAACCGGGGCAGGGGAGTAAGTTTCAAGTGGTTGTTGCCTTACCGCTGGTTGCTAAGAAGGTTGTAGCGGACGGAGGTAATAAATGAAGCACGTGATTATCACAGCTTTACTATTAACTACCTGCGGCTTACTAACTTTTTTTTGGCTAGGCGATAGGTCCCCTTTTTATATCCATAATGGAGTTAAGCTTCAAATAGAAAATCCACCACAGCAATTACTGTCTTTAGGCGATGAAGCTGTATTTGAGTTACATGGTAATGGACTTGATAAAAATACAACTGTTAGCATGGTGTTGGATGCTAGTCATAGTGACGCCGTAGTTGGAAACTTTCCTATTGATGGTGTTTTTAATGAAAGTTTGCTGGTGGGCGATTACTTATACCTGTCTAGCTATAATGGCGGGTTGCAATCTTTAAGTGTCAAAGATCCGTTGCACCCCAAAATTATTGATAAAGTTGTTGACGGTAGAACTATTAACGATATCCATCATTATGGTGATTATTTAGCACTTAGCCAAGGAGAACTCGGGGTTACCATAGCGAAGATTCATGAAGGTGGGAAATTGGATCATGTTGCAGATATGAATTTTGCTGATAGAGCCCATGCCAGTAGCTTTTTTTCTGGTTATTTGTATGTTGCTGCAGGGGCTTCTGGTTTATTGGTTTATGACGTAAGTAATTTGGATAAAATAAAATTAGTAAAAGAGGTTAAACATGATTTGCCTGTTACAAACTCAATAGTTATAGGCAATACCCTATTTTTAGCTGTGGGCAAAAGGGTCGAAACATATAATCTGAATAATCCTGAAATTCCTGTTATTAAAACAACCATTGAAAAATCATCAACCATAGTAGATCTGTTGCTACATCAGGGACAACTGTATTTAGCAACAAAAAAAGAGTTGTTTTGTTATGGTGTAGATTTTGGCAAGCTTGAATTGTTGCGTGAATGGACCAACTTTGGCGCTATTAGAAAAATTTACTCTGGAGGAAATGATATTTACATTACTGACAGTTTTGTTGGTTTTAAAATTGTTTATCCAGAAACTGGGCAGCTATCTGAACTCATCAGCTTCGAAATTGTTCCTAGGGCTATTGCTGTAGGTAAGAATCATTTATTTCTCAGTGGGGCTAATAAAGGCTTGGTAACCGTTTTGAAGCAGCCTCTTTTGGGCCGCCAAAAAGTAACAACATTCAAAAATATCAGTAATTCAAGAGATGTGTTAATCAAGAATAATAGACTTTATGTCGCAGATACACTTGGTGGAGTTCTTGTCCATGACCTGACGGATAAAAAAGCGAAACCTGAAATTTTAACAACTTCTCGAAGTGAATTTTTAAATTCTCATCGAAATTATATTTTTGTTTCTGACTCGAAAAAGAGTTTAGAGGTGTTTGATGTCTCTGTTCCAAAAAGGCCTATTAGGGTTGATTTCCCGTCTTACTTAGCGGGTGGATGCCGTGGGTTTATTGATAGTTATATGGTTGTTTCTAAGTCGAAGCCTGGGTTAAGACTTGTAGATATTAGTGAAATAAGCACACCAATCGTTGTTGATATGGTTCCGGGGGTGGCAACGTTAGATTTATCTACAGATGGAAATAATATCTACATTGTTAGTAAAAAAGGTAGGCTGCTAATTTATGAGGTTACTCCCCAAGCAACATTACGAAGATTAAGTAGTTTTTCACCACCGTATCCTATTAGCGAGTTTGGTCGTTATGTCGCTGTAAAAGTTCGTAACGGAATTGCTTATGCTTTAAATTGGCGCTCCGATTTACATGTTATTGATGTGCGTGACCCAGCCAAACCTACGTTGCTTGCTATTGCAGATATTCCCGGTATGTGTGTAAGCCTTGAACTAGAAGGTGACAACGTTATTGTCTCAAGCAATAGTGGCGTTGCTGTAGTGTCGGTCGCTGACCCTTATAACCCAATATTGTTAAATACCACTAGCTTACATAGCTTGTCTAAAGGTATTACAGTAAATAATAAGCTTATTTATTTAGCTAATCGTCATAGGGGAGTTACTGCTATTCCAGCTCCCCTTATTGCAGAAAAAAATAACTTTTCTGGGAGACGTAAAACTAAACAAACATTAACTGTTAAGTTTGCCTCGCCGCCACTGCCAGGGCGATATAACTTATGGGTTAGTAATAATGATGGCGCAGTGGTATTTGATGGCGCTTTAGTATATAAAAAAAACTGATAGTAGATGATTGTGTATCAACTAAATTTTGTTTAGCCATTAAATTAATTTTACGTTACCATTGCTAAAGTTTTTTCAGTTTGAAGTTACACATAGCTACGGAGATTTATCGTATGGTCGAAGGGGTAGGGAAAAGCACTTTTCTTTCCACAGCTAAGCTACAAATAGAATCTATTCGTAACTTGTTATGTGCACAAAGTTTATCCGCAGAATCGTTGAATGAATCGATTCAGGTGATAAATAGTATAAAGGTTCTAGCTACAGATAGTGATACCTTATTATTTAAATCTATAGCAGAGCGGTTACAACTAGTACTATTGCGCCATATAGATGTTGGTACAGTGCCAAACCATTTGGAATTGGAGATGATAAGGTTAGCTGTTGATTGGTTGAATCAACTAGTGATTTTTTATCGAGAAGATCTTCCCGAACCAAAATCGTTGATTGCTGAACTACTCTATGCTTTCGATTTGATTGAACGTTGCCATGTGGCTGAAACGAAAGTTGACGAGCCACCAGCACAAACACTAGATCCATTTTTAGACGATTCAGATTTTAACCTAAATGACCAATTGCCCAAGCAGAGAACCGATTTCTTTGATGAAGATCCTGGATTTGGACTAGAGTTTGATTTGTTGCAGCGGACGATTAATTTTGTTAGTGAAATGACAAAAGTAGGCGATGACCCTTTTGCAAGTGACCCTCAATTGCCTGATGCCCAATAATTAATCTTTTTATTACTGAATTTTTGTTTGCAAATCGTTGTTGTGCGTGCTAGAACCGCACCCTGTTTTAAACGGTAACAAAGAAATTAGCGCCAGTAGCTCAGTTGGATAGAGCAACGGACTTCTAATCCGTAGGCCGAGGGTTCGAATCCTTCCTGGCGCGCCATTTTTAGTTTGACATAAGGTTAAAGTTTCTGTAGTTTCGACCAAGTTTTTCTGGTGGGTGTAGCTCAGTTGGTAGAGCACTGGATTGTGGCTCCGGTTGTCGAGGGTTCAAGCCCCTTCACTCACCCCATTAAAAATCAATGTTTAGCTTTTATCCTTAATTTACCATTAAGGGACGTTTTTTAAGTTTGGCGTTGTTATTGTTTCAAATGCGAGAGTGGCGGAATTGGTAGACGCGCTGGTCTTAGGAACCAGTATCCTATGATGTGGGGGTTCGAGTCCCCCCTCTCGCACCATTTCTTCAAAAGTTAAGCTTCCAGTGTTGTATCTATTCTTGTTTTTAAATTCAATTTAAAGTAAAACCAAGTTTGGTGAAAATGAGGGGGAATTTTTTATCATGCGATTTGATGTATTAGCTTATTTGCATCCGATACAGTGTGCTATGGAATATTCTTCTTATGCTTATCAAAACAATAGTAGTCGATACTTTGCGTATTAATGTGACGATACAAGCTTTTTTAGTTTGTATTGTGCTGCTTTGTTGCTGCCCAATTGTACTCGCTGCCGCTGTTGATGAGTTTATCCCTTTGCTTGATGAAGTTGTAGTAACTGCAGAGCAAAAACAAGATCTTGGTAAAACCTCCATTAGTGCTGAACAGCTAGAAATGTTGCCATCTCGTACTGGGTCAATAACTGAAGCTTTAAAGGTTATGTCTAATATTCAGTATGATTATAGCGTCGATTCAGAACTCACTTTGGGTGAAATAGCACCACCACGAATATCGATAGCCGGTGCAAAACCATACGAAAATAATTTTATGATTGATGGTATGAGTATTAGTAATACCTTAAATCCATCTGGATTTGATGATAGTGCTTCACGTAATGATTTGATGGTTGGCGGGGGAGACCAGACGGTTTTTTATAGTACCGATCTAATCGAGTCAATTACCGTTCTTGATAGTAATATACCTGCTGAATATGGTGCATTTATTGGAGGCGTTGTTGATGCAAATTTGAGAGCTCCTCGCAGTGATAGGTGGCATTATCAAGTTCAGGGTCGCTACACTAGAGATACTTTCTTTGCTATGGACAAAGAGTTAGATTCCGATTCTGAAGAGTCAGACGAACAACCAAAGTTTACGACTTATAATTCGAGCCTTACTGTTGATGGCCCAGTTTCTGAAACTATATCTGCTCTATTGTTTGTTTCTCAACAGCATTCGATTATCCCTTTAATAAGAGAGTTGAATGATGATTCTTTTGAAGATGATGACCAAGAACGCAGCAATTATAATTATTTTGTTCGGGCGTTGTATAAACCCATAACTGACCTAAGTGTTACATTTGATGTTACTTATGCGCCTTACGAGGCTCATTATTGGAGAAAAAGTTGGCCTGATAGTGATTGGTATATAAAAAATGAATCTTGGCGCTTTAGTACTCAGGTTGATTATGAACTTACAAGCGGTAACTTGAGTGGGGCTATTGCTTATACTAATAGTGGGTACAGTCGTGACAGTGACAGTAATTATTCTTTTCAAAGAATAGATTCCAGTGTCTCTCCTCGTGAACTTATTTATTCTGGTGGTGTGGGTGATGCTGATATTGATAATGAAGAGTTTAGAGGCAAGTTAAGCTTTAAATCAAATCAAATTAAACAGAATGGTATGTCCATTAGTTATGCCACAGGTATTGAGGTTATTTCTAAAAACACAGACGTATGGAATCAAGAAACAACTCTCGAAATATTGTCACTTCGAGGGCCACCGTACGAAGAAAATGCTAGCGATTACTTTAGTAGACTTACCGTTAACGAATATCAAGAAATGTCACAATCAGATTCTTTGGATACTTTAGGTTTCTATCTTCAAGGGGATATTGTTTTTAGTCGTTTAACATTGAGCCCCGGCCTTCGGGTCGATTATGATGATTTTTCTCATAATGTTGATGTCGCACCACGGTTGAAAGTTGAATACGATACTTTTGGAAATGGTTTAGTACGGATTATTGCCGGTATTAATCGATACTATGGTGCAGCGTTGCGTAGTTATGCTTTTGATCGCTATCGTCCATATATTCAGGTCCAAACAGAGATTGATATCCCTGGTGGTACACCGATAATTGATCTTCCTGAAGAAGGCGGTGATAATTATTACAGTGCTGACGGTGTAGATACACCATATTCAGATGAGATTGCAGGTGGGATAGCTGGTTCGGTAGTCGGATTTGATTATGGAGTTAATCTAGTTTACCGTGAGCACAAAAAGCAAATCATCAGTGAGACTGATGATGGGGATAATTATTATCTAACCAATAATGGTAAGGGCAATTATCAGGGAATAACAGTTTCATTGTCTAAGGCATGGCAAACTATGAACTATGGTGACCATCAGTTTGCCTTGAATGTCACAAAATCTAAAACTGAAACTTTTAATGGTAGTTATGATTCTGAAGTTAATAATTCTTCGGTCTCTTATGGACATGAATTTGTTTATCATAAAGTTTTCTATAATGGCGAGTATATTGACCGTTCTGAGCTTCCTGCAGACAATTATAGTGGACCATTAATTTTTACTCTGTCACTAGACAGTAATTTTTATAGTGACAGATTGCGATTAAGTACTTTGATTCGTTGGCGGGATAAAGCTAAGGGATTGGTTGCAGATCGTCGTCTGTCAGCTGATACCCCTTATGGTGTGGGTAGTGCTACACGTGAAAG
>JADGED010000072.1 GCA_016744555.1 Desulfuromonadaceae bacterium | reverse complement strand
ATTGCTGCTGATTGAATTTGTACTTACTGGGTTAGCTAGTTGCCGGTTTTCTGCCGTTGTAGAAGTGGCCAGATATTGTGCCCCCATAAAGCCCATCGTCAAACCAATGGTTCCGGGAATCAAAAATTCTGGTAGCCCTTCGTTAAGGTTTTTGTCGAGATATTTATTGGTTCGGCGTTCCGAAATATTACACAGGGTCGAAATCGCCATACAAAGCATATCCATAACAAAACCGATACTTTGTCCATGAAAGTTGCCACCGTGGATAATCTTCTTTTGTTCCGGAATAATAATCGGGTTGTCATTGGAAGAGTTGGTCTCAATCTCTACCACCCGTGCGGCCTGTTCAATTGCTTCGGCAACCGGAGCTAAAACTTGCGGGGTGCAACGAATCGAATAGACATCCTGCACATTAATGCTGGTTTCAAATACTGGACCGTCAGTACTTTGCTGGCGAATCAAGTCGTGCATTTCGGAACGCAGGGTGATATTTTTCGAGCCGGAATACAAAGCTCTGATTGTATCGGCAATCTGCAATTGCCCAGTATGGGGCTTAACTTTATGCAAGTCTTCGTCAAAAGCATCATCAATACCACCAAATATCTCAATGGCAAAGGCGCCAGTGACACAGCTAATATTCAATAGCTTCCGCGCCCCAAAAATCGCAAAAGCAGCCAAAGCAGTCATTGCACTGGTACCGTTCATTAGTGCAATTCCCTCTTTGTAGCTTAACCGCAACGGTTCATGATTCAGCTCGGCATAAACCTCTGTGGCAGGGCGAAGCTCTTCTTTGTAATAGACATTACCTTCGCCAATTATCGCTAATGACAAATGGGCGAGGTGGATAAGATCACCAGAAGCACCAACACTGCCACACTCGGGAATGTAAGCCGCTACTCTTTCATTGATAAGCCACTGCATATGCTCCAATAGCTCGATCCGCACACCACTGAAGCCTTTAACTAGAGTGTTTAAGCGCACAGCCATAACTGCTACAGAGATATAATCTTTTAGCGGGTCACCCAATCCGGCAGCATGGCTGCGAATCAAGTTCACCTGTAGGGTTTGGATTTCCTGATCGTCGATAATTTTGTTACACATGGGGCCAAAGGAGGTGTTAACCCCATAGATAACCCGCTTTGCATTTATTTCGCCTTCTAAAAAATCACGACTAGCGCGACAACGATCCAATGCTTCTGGCTCAAGTGCCACCTTTTTATCACCGACACCGATTGCGACGATGTCTTCGATAGTCAAATCATTACCATTGAGAACTACAATCTCTTGTTCAGCCATGTTCACTTACCCCTGTTCCTTGCCGCTGTTGCGGTAATCAAAAAAAGTAACCGGTTTACGAAGTTCCGGTATAATAGTTTTTGCCGTTATCTGCTCCGGACGAACCAAAACAACTTCTGGCTTCACCCGAGTTTTTGCGGCAATAGCTTGTGCAACTGTCGTAGAGCTTAAGTTAGGATCGGTACCACCAACAAAGACCCGAACCCGGTCAGACAGATCGTATTCTGAATAAACTTCCAAGTAATGTCCCTGCACCCCGTCTAGTTCCTGCAACACACTACTAATTGCCGCTGGAAACAATGTCGTCCCTCGGCACTTTAACATCTGTGCCCGGCGACCAATGATTGGCCCTAAGCGTGGTGCTTGACTGCCACAACCACATGTTTCAGTATGCAACCGACTGATATCACCGGTGCGGTAGCGTAATAATGGAGTTCCTTCAATCCCCAAAGGGGTCACCACGACTTCGCCAGCAGTTCCAACTGCCACTGGTTGACCAGCATCATCGACAATCTCGACGACAATCAATTCTGGCAATAAATGGCCACCACAACCATAGCTACAGTCGGCAAAAGCTGTCGCCATTTCGGTACTAGCATAGGTGCCGAAAATTTCTGCCCCCCAGGTAGCCCGTAAAGATTCACCCAATGGTGAAAGGGAGAGATCGTCGCTTCGAATCGGTTCACCAATACAAATGACTTTATCAATCCCCAATTGGGCCGGGTCTTTTTGCCGCTGGCGTAACTGTTGCGCCACCAACTGCAATATACTTGGGACTCCTACCAAAACATTAGGTTGCTGACGACAAATTAGTTCTGCCACCAATGCTGGTTGCCCTGATCCAGCCCGAATTGCCGTAGCGCCGATTTGGCGGAGGCCAAGAAAATATGCAAGCCCTGCCATAAACACCCGGTCAAGTGCCGCACCGATCAAAACTCTATCGCTAGCGACAATCCCGGCAGCAACGAATGCTCGCTGCTCGTTAGTAGTCAATCGCTGGAGGTCGGACTCGGTTTGCCAAATAGTTACCGGAGTTCCGGTTATGCCAGAGGTTTGACAGACATCAACAACCTGTTCTGCAGGAACCGCCAAAAAATCGGCATTATTGTGCGTTAGCTCCGCTTTGCCAGTTAATGGCAAGTTGGCAAAATCGGTCCAAGACTTTAGCTCTTTAGCGTCAAACCCAATCTGCTGAAATAGATCCCGATAATATGGCGAAGCCGTTTGCAAATAGGCGACATGTTGCTGGAGCGAAGAAAACTGCTGCTGAGCCATTGTGGTGTCTAAATCGACACTATGGAGTGATGATAAGACCATAATTATACCTTCGACCGCATCTCTTCTAGATTTTGTGCTATATCCCCTTTAACCAGCTTTCGCAACTGCATATCGCCACCTTCGCCACGAAAACTAGAGCTATCTACCGGTTTGAGAACTCGCAAAGTAATCTCACATGGATGCATAAGCTTTCTACCCGGCGGTAACAGTTCATCCGTACCAATGATACAGAGGGGGACAACCTCAACTCCAGAAGCTACTGCTACCTTAAATCCACCAGAATAAAACCTTTGTAAAAGACCATCTCGACTCCGATGCCCTTCTGGAAAAAACAGCACCGATCCACCGGTAGCAAAGGTCTGCATACTACTGGCTAAATTATCATCCCAGTCACCGGTTTCAACGTTAAGGTAACGAGCTAAATGCATAAATTTACGGTACCACAGCATTCGAAATGGCCATGCCCGTACGGCAAAGGCAATATTGTAAATCGGCAGTAAAGCCATACAAAAAGTATCGAAAAACGATAGGTGATTAATCACAAACAAGTAAGATTTTTTCGGATCCAAGAACTCCATTTGTTCCCGCTTAAAACGGACAAATGGTCGCATAAACAACAGCCAACCGCGACCATAGGCCCAAATAGCCCAACGGGTATAACGATCAGCTCGCCATTTTAATACGTAGCACGCCACCCCATATCCCAATGTAAACGCTACTACACCAAGCAAAGTCCAAGCAATCAAGAGCGGATAAGCCCAAAGATTCATCAAAATTATTTTAGCTGATATGTTGGTGGGCGTACCTATGCCCGGCTTTTGTGTTTCACTCACAACGGAGAACCTGTGCTCTTAATTATTTTGTTCGATTTTGGTTATGACAAAGCGATGAATATCCTCGAGTGTGCGGATTGCCCGAACCGCTTCTTCTTCTCTGATTTTGAATTCAAATGCCCCTTCCAGGACAATCACCATATCAACGGTATCAAGGCTATCAAGTTCAAGGTCAGTGTACAAATTGGCGCTGGGGACCATATCTTCACGATCCAATTCAAACTCTTCGGCTAGGCTTGAATCGATCAATTCAATTATTTCTGCTTCAGTCATTCACGTAACTCCTCAAAATTATGGTGGCGTTGATACCACCCATAGCAAAATTATTTTTCAAAATAGTTTTCACCGGCTGCGAACTGTTCTCTTGCAAATGGGTAATACCACTACAGCGTTCATCAACCTGATCCAAATTTAACGTCGCAATCAATTGCTGCTGCTGCAACATCCCAATACAGCCGGACAGTTCAAGTGCACCGCTGGCCGCTAGAGTATGGCCAAGGTGACCTTTAAGGCTGCTGACTGGCACCCGAGTAGAAAAAATCTGGGCAATTGCCTCGGCTTCAGCAATGTCGCCGACCTCTGTTCCAGTTGCATGGGCATTAACGTAATCGATGTCGCCCGCAGTAAGTCCCGCATCTTTCAGCGCCAATTGCATACAGCCAGCCATTGCACCAACATCGGGATTAGCAATACTGGAAGTATCTGACGCGGTTGCAAAACCGATCACTTCAGCGAGGATATTTGCCACTCGCTGTTGCGCAGTTTTTTTATTCTCTAACAGCAACACTCCGCACCCTTCGCCACAAACAATACCATCGCGAAGTTGGTCAAACGGGCGTGGAGTTGACTCTGGCTGTTGATTAAAATTGGTCGAAGCGGCGTGCATAATATCAAAAGTGGCAACAGTCAATGGGTGAAATTCCTCGGAACCACCACAAAGAATTGCCTGCTGTCGCCCCATCGCAATCTGCTCATACGCATAGCCAATTGCCTGACTGCTTGTAGCACAGGCAGCTGAAGGGGCAAAGACCCGTCCAGTTATTCCCAATGATTGAGCAACGTTTGCCGCACATGAATGACCCATCATCTGAAAAAACAGACCAGTTTTCATCCGCTCAAGGCTATAATCTCGAAAATAATCTTTAAAGAAATCTTCACTGGTCTCAGTACTACCAAGGGTTGAGCCAATAACTACGCCCAAATCGCCAGAGCCGAGCTGATCTTCAGGATAACCCGCCATCAACAACGCCTGTTGGCTGGCAAGGTAAGCATAAACCGACATATTTGACATGGAGCGTCTAAATTTACGGGGAATCTGCTTGGGATCAACCCCTTTTACCGGGGCAGCTAAACGAGAGCGCAGACCACCAACCTGTTCAAGATCGGTGAGCTCACAGACTCCGGAACGACCAGCTGTCAATCCATCTAACAATTGGGTAAAATCATTTCCCAATGGCGAGATGGTTCCAACCCCCGTTACGACAACAGAGTTTAACTCCATTTCTTTAGCTCTCCTCGCAAAAAGTCGTGCCCTAAAATTGACCCACAAGCCAAATAACTAGAAACTATCGCCCCCATCAAGCCACATACAGCAACTCCTTGCCCGGCAAGAAACAATCCCGGCTGGCGAGTTACAGAGAGTGGGTTATACTGACCGATATTGCGTGCCACACCGTATATGGCACCACTTGGAGCACTAGAGTAATCGCGCAAGGTCAACGGTGTAGCCAACTCTAACACTTCAAACTGCGACAACTCTGGACAGCTTTGGCGAAAAGATTTGGTCAACCACTCGGTCATCATCTGCTTCCAGTCACAATACTCTGGAGAGCGTTGCTTACCAATTAAATTAAAACACTCAACCTCAGAAAACTGTGCTGGAACAATACCTATCAGTCCAGTCGGAGCATTTTTACCACCTTGATCTGCTCCAGCAAGGTAAAACCCCCGCTGTTCCAATGGAGCATCAATCTCAACAACTCCACCATCCTTAGGTTGAACAAACAAATTCCGACCACGTAGAAACTCTAACGGCTCTGGATTTCTACCATATACTATATAAGCAGAACAGGTCTGCTGTAAGCGCTTAAGACGTTTCAGGTAAGCCGGTCTCATGCTTGTATGCGGTAATAATTCGGGAAGCAGCGCTGGATTTAGCGTTGCAATTACTATCGGTGCCGCAATCTCTGTTCCTGTGCGTAAACGTACTCCAGAAGTGACCCCTTTTTCAACAAGAATCCCCTCAACATCAGCATTACACTGGATTTCTACCCCTAATTTTTCCGCCTCGGACAGTAACCCTTGCACCAAACTACGGCCACCACCAACAATCCCATGGACAGAGTCGTAATAAGAGCCAGCTACCTGAGCATTAAGGGAGAATGGAGCAGATTCTGGTGGCACTCCATACAACAGGCAGTGCATCGATAGGAGGCTCTGCAACTGTGGCCAAGGCGTGAACACTTCTAAGCGTTGCCGAACAGAACATTCATGCACAGAACTGAGGTTGAAATCACTGAAATCTGCGGTTAAATCGAGGTAAGGAGAATTGCGCCAGGTTGAAGCGACTTCATCGAGGTAAAGGTTAATTTCTAGCGCTGCATCTGGAAACTTTTCTAACAAGTAGCTGCGGATATTGGCAAAACCAACCGGCAGAGCAAATTCACTATCACTGGCGGTTAAACGTAAAGAATCGAAGCCATCTTCAGCATAGGGGAAGAACTCCAGCTTATCGCCTAGCCCCAAATAGTTAAGCAAATGGTGCAAAGGGCCATTATCACCTAATCCCCCAGCATAGTGGAAACCACTATCAAAATAGAGGCCACCACGTTCGAAGCCACTTAATACCGGCGCCGGGGCACGGTGTTTTTCAACCACCAACACCTTACGACCGTTGCGAGCCAGTAATAATGCCGAAGCTAAACCAGAGAGACCAGCGCCAATAATGATTGCATCATATGCCATCAATATCAGCAGTAAGAGATGACAAGAGAGGAATTAGTGCCACCAAATCCAGCCGAATTACACAACACTTTTCCGGGGGGAACCGGATCGGTTTTCTGCAAGATATTCAAACCGGTAGTCCCCTCGTCAGCGCTATTAAAGTTATGGCTTGCTGCCGTAAACCCCTGCTGCGCCATGATTGTGGTATATACCACCTGCGCCGCCCCCGACATCCACAGTTCGTGGCCAGTCAATGCTTTCAACGCTGATATACGTGGCGTTTTATCACCAAAAACTCGGCGAATATTACCCGCCTCAGCGGCATCTCCAGCAGGGGTAGAAGTTGCATGGGCACAGAGATAATCAATCTCGCTTGCATCCAAGCCACTTTGCTCTATTGCTGATAACATCGCCCGGCTGAGGCCATCTGCACTTGGCACCGATAGTTGTTCTCCATCGGAAGAAAAGCCGTAACCGAGAAACTCGCCCAGAATGGTAGCGCCGCGCTGTTCAGCAAGATCATAACGCTCCAGAACTACCGTTGCCGCACCACCACTTGGCACCAAACCATCGCGATCGGCATCAAATGGACGACAGGCGGTAGCAGGATTATCTACCTGCACCGAAAAAGCCCCTAACCCATCAAAGCTACACATCGATTGCCAATTGATCTCTTGTGCGCCACCACAAATAACCCGCTCTTGGCGCCCTAAACGAATTAAATCGGCTGCTTGCCCCAACGCATGTCCGCCACTGGAGCATGCGGAACTAAGTGACCAGCACGCCCCTTTGGTTTTCAGCAGGGTGTTCAAATTCATAGTGACGGTAGAGGTCATTGAGCGAAAAATTTGCCCGCTGCCAATCCCTTTAGTTTCGCCACGTAGACGTAACGCATCGACCTGTTCAATTGCCGCCATACAGCTGGAATCACAACCATACAGCAAGCCAGTTTGATCGTTTTGAATGTCGGAATCCGCCAATCCGGCTAAAGCGAGGGCATCACGTGCCGAAGCATAGGCCCAAACAGCAAAATCGGGCATACTTTTGCGTTGCTTCCGCGATAAAATCTTCGGATCAAAGTCTTTAATCTGCCCAGTTAAAGGGCTACGAAAACCTAGCTCTTGACGTTCGGGATCAACAACCAACCCAGAACGTCCCTCACGTAAAGCGCTACCAACCGTTTCCAGATCGTTACCCAAACAAGAGACGATACCAATACCGGTAATAGCAACTCGGTGCAATCCCTGCCCGGCCATCAAATGTGGGCTCCGCCATTAACGGCAAATACTTGACCGGTTATATAGCTGGCACGGTCAGAGCAAAGAAAGCTCACCAAGCCCGAAACTTCTTCTGGTTGACCAACTCGACCCAATGGAATCATTGGTAAAATATGCTCTTCGGGCAAATCAGCTAACATTTCGGTAGCGATAAAGCCCGGTGAAACTGCGTTTACCAAGACCTTGCGTCGCCCAACTTCTGCAGCAAGCGATCTAGTTGCACCAATCAATCCAGCCTTTGCGGCAGAATAATTAACCTGCCCCGCCATTCCGGTTTCGCCAGAGGTAGAGACCATGTTGATTATCCGCCCTTGACGCTTTTTTATCATCCGCGCCACCACCAAACGGGTAACATTGAAAAAACCACCAAGGTGAACTCCAAGAACATCATCCCAATCACTTTGTGCCATCAACGCCATAATTCCGTCACGGGCAAAGCCGGCATTATTTACCAACACTGCAGGAGTATGTTCTTCGAGTAATGGGCTAAGCACCGCCGTCGTTGCCTCTGCATCGGCAACGTCAAACGGCAGTAAAGTACAACTGCCACCTGCCGCTCCAATTTCGTCGGCAACTGCCTGCGCCGCAGCGTTATCACTACGGTAATTTAGCCAGATATGAAAGCCATCTGTCGCCAGCTCGCGAGCTATTGCTGCGCCAATTCCTTTGCTAGCACCAGTTACTAAAGCTATTTTTTGCTTATCCATCTACAATCCTTAACGCTAAATGTGCAATTCCGATAAAGCAACATACGACATTTGCAATACCATATATAAAATTGAAGCATATTTGAGCTCTGTTTACATAAAATTCTGCTGGCACCTACAGTACAACTTCTAGCGTACTGCGGAAACTTTCCCTTGAGCATCAAAATCAATCGATCTAGTTCTAAACCTGTTTCCCCAATAAACCCATGTATCGAAATCAAGAGACTGCGTACGATGAGCAGCTGGATACCCGAGGGCAATCATAACTCCCTTACGAGACATTCCCTCATATGCATCGCCATCCTCAATCCCCTTTTTATCTATTGTTGACAAATAATTATATTTAACCGGACCTTCTGAAGTGATCAGCATTACATACTCTTGCACACTCATCCCCATCCGTTTTTCCTGAAACTCAAAAGTTACTTTTTTAGCACCTCCGTCATAGGTAAAAACAAAACCACGACGCCCATACTTCGTCACATTGATTTCTGTCCCTGTAGGAATAACCACATGCCCAGCACCTGGATTGGTGTAGTTTGCATAACTTGCTACCAAACTTACAGCATCCTTACTTTGGGCGTGAATATTATACTTGATAAATCGCCCCACTTCCTGCGCTAAAGACACTTGAGCAAGACCAATAAACAAGAAACAGACAGTCAACGATAATAAAACTTTAGACAATAGGACTCTACACATTTTACCCCCTATCGAACGACTAATATTGCATTAATCTAACATCTTATTAGTATTGTCACATATTTTCAAGAGATGAATTACGTTGTCAACATGACGCCGTTTATATATATTAAAAACAATATGTTTGTGGTTGCCATTTAGTCAATAGAGGCATACAATACTTTCCATCGCATTTCTACCCATATATGGAGGAAACAATGGCCGAGCCATTTAAATTAAGCCCCAGTTCTATTACCGAGCATTTCAACCCAGCTTGGTTTGCTGCTATCATGGGAACGGCTGTCATTCCACTGGCAATCTCTTTTTTAAGCTATTCTTGGGTTAAACCGTTATCTATGGCTTTAATCTTGTTTTCAATATTTGGATTTTGCCTATTTTTTATACCATGGCTCACTAAGTTTTTACTCTATCCAGCTAGTGTCCGTAAAGATCTCAATCATCCGGTGGCCGCTAACTTTTTCCCCACCATGCCAATTTCATTGTTGTTATTTTCACTTAACTTGATGAAATTCCCGACTATGTTTTTTAGTGAACAGGTTTCACTGCAATTAGCTTGGTATCTATGGCTGTTAGGGACAACTGGAATCTATGTTTTCGGCTTTATTATCCTGACCCACATATTTCGCCATAAAGAGATCAACATCCCCCATGCCAATTTTGGCTGGTATATTCCACCAGTATCTAAGCTCATTATCCCCCTTGCGGGATACGAATTAGCCGGACACTTCCCAGCCCGGGCAGAACTAGCAGTTACCATCTCGACGGTAAGTTTTGGGGTAGGATTTTTCTTGTTCTTGTTTGTCGGTGCCGCCGTTTACCACCGCTACATCTACCACGAACTACCCATGAGCAAATTTGCCGCCACATTTTTTATCGGCATAGCACCAACTGCGATTATTTCGGTGGTCCTATTCAAAATTATGCACCTCTTCAGCCATCACCAAATTATGGGTCTCGACGCTGCAGTGGTAACTACGCTATGTAAGTTTGGTATCCTCTTCACTTGGGGGTTTGCTGCGTGGTGGTTTATTATGGCAATGATAATTACCTTTTACTACATGACAAAAATAGAACTTCCATATGCACTGTCATGGTGGGCATTTACTTTCCCCTCTGGAGCCCTATGTGTCTCTAGTGGCGTAGCTTGGAAAGCCACCCAATTTGGAATTATTTATAATTTTTACCAATTTGCAGTAGCGTTTCTATTGTTGGTTTGGCTAGTAGTTTTGATCCGTACCATGAAGGGTGTTATCTCTGGAAAGATTTTTGCTCCGACTCATTGATCTAATAAGATAAAAATAAAATAGATGTGAAAATGGCGATCTTTAACGGGGTCGCCATTTTTCGTTCTTAACCTAGGCCTTTAAATGATCCATGATGACCAACTGCGACGTGAGTGGATTTCGAAGAAATGACAAAACGACTATCAGCAACGGCAAATAATAACCGGTTGACTTCCTTGACAGCCCTATAACTGAACGCTAGAGTAAATTATCGCTAACTTTTTAATCCAACAATAGTTAACCGCAAATGAAACAGGAGGTAGGATAATGGGAGAGTTTATAAACAGCATAAACATCAATGAGTACCTGCCCACTGTTATTGCAGCCGGGATTAATGTTGTACTAGCGATTGGTATTTTGATCGTTGGTTTTTTCGTTGCGAACAAGGTCAATAACGCTATCAGCAAAACAGGCGCGCGTTACGAAAACCTCGACGACACCTTATTTCGCTTTTTAGGGAGCCTGGGTAAGTACGTTATTCTTGCCTTCGTCGGAATCGCAGTCCTCAACCGTTTTGGGGTGCAAACCGCATCAATTGTTAC
>JADGED010000071.1 GCA_016744555.1 Desulfuromonadaceae bacterium | reverse complement strand
GTATTATTGAATATGCATTGTCTTCACTTGATCAAAGCTGGGCGATGGAATTTCGTATGTTATCTGCAGCTGGAGAATATCGATGGATTTTGGGGCAAGGAAAAGTTACTGAGTTTAACCTGGAAGGTAAACCTCTTCGAGCTTCGGGAATTCATCAGGACATCACACAACGAAAACGAGATCAACAGAATTTACGGGATAAGGAGCAGCAATATCGTGATCTATTCAATAATATGGGTAGTGGAGTAGCTATTCATACAGCTCTTGGCGGTGGAGAGCGTTTTATTATCGACGATTTAAATAGTATTCTCCTGAGTAAAACAGGGGTTACGTTTGAAAGTGCCATTGGAAAAGAGGTTTCTGACGTTTTTCCGGGTGTAGAGTCAACTGGATTGCTCGATGTGTTTAGGCGTGTGCACAAAACTGGAACTGCAGAATCTCTCCCAATGTTTCAGTATCGGGATGAAACCATCAATATATGGGTAGATTGCTACATTTATAAACTGCGATCAGGAAAGATCGTAGCCATTCACAATGATAGAACCGAGGAGAAAAACGCAGGAGATGCGTTGGAAGAAAAAAACTTACATTTCGAGCAAATAATTAATCTAGCGGTAGATGCATTTTTTTTATGGGATCTAGAAGAGAGAATCATCACAGTAAATCAGCAGGCATTAGAGTTAAGTGGATATTCTCGTGACGAACTCCTTGGTCAAAAGGCTGCATTTCTATTCTCTACACAGCAACTCAAAAAAAAGCCCTTAAATTATGCTGCCCTTAAAAATGGTAGTGTTGTGGTCGCCGATCGAGAACTCTTACGGAAGAATGGTGCCACTGTGCCGATTGAGATGCATAGTAAAATGATGCCAGATGGTGTTGTCCAAAGTTTTTTTCGCGATATGACCGAACACAAAAAATCAAAAAACGTCTTGTTGAAAAATCAAGCTGATCTCAAAAAAAGGGGGAAGCAGCTTGAAGAAACAAACATTGCACTTAAGGTTCTGGTAAAGCAATCTGAACAAAATAAAAAAGAATTTGAAGAAGCCGTCGCTGCTAATGTATTGAATCTTATCGACCCGCACCTGAGGATGCTCAAGAAGTCTGATCTTAACAAAAAACAAGCTAACCACGTACAAATTATCGAATCAACTCTGGATAATCTTGTTTCTCCTTTTGTACGAACATCTATGGTTATGGAGCTGAAGTTAAGCCCTGCCGAGGTACAGGTTGCAAATCTGGTCAAGCAAGGAAAATCGACGAAGCGGATCGCTGACTTGCTGAATCTTTCCCCCCAGACGATTGATAAGCACCGTAGCCACATCAGAAAGAAGATAGGGATAACAAATAAGAAAATATCTCTCAGGGCGCTTCTGGCAACATGTAACTAATATTTGAAATTTTATTTTGCTCAACGGGACTAGTAATTCAAGGTTGTTTGATGCTAACCTTACTAAAAGTGTAGCTAAAACAGTATAATAGCCTTTGTCTACCGTTGTGGGTCTCATTTGAATGCTGAACAAATAAGAAAACGTCGCTTAATTCAGGTAACAAAAGCAGCAATTATTGGTCTCGTTCTTGCTTCTGCATCAATGTTGGTCCGAGGTTCTTATTTAGATCTTTCTATTGCCTTATGTACTATTATTCCCGTTGGGACAAGTCTCTACCTTGCTACACAAGATAAAACAGAAGCTGCTAGCAACATTCTTTTAAGTTCAATGACAATCACCTTAATGCTACTTGCTTTTCATGGTGATGGTCTTAGGGATGAAGCTATGTTGGCTTTTCCGGGGATTATTATTGTTTCAGCTATGGTAGGGCGTCCCTACCTTACCTCTTCATTGTTGTTTGCTTGTGGGACGTATATTGTTTTTCTCGGTGGCGCATATGAGCTTAATTTGCTGCCTGAACCTGCCCCCAAAACCACTTTTTATACTGCAATTTATATGACGACAATCATTGTTGTTATAAGCCTTGCTATTCTTGCCTTGCACCGCGATTTGCTTGATTTGTTGGTTGATTTGAATTCAGAAAACAAACGGGTCAAAGAATCTTCCGACCAAGTAAAGTATCTCGCTCACCACGATGCTCTAACTAAGTTACCGAATCGAGTTTTGGCATGTGACCGATTTGAACATGCTCTAGAGGTTGCTAAACGAGAAAATCAATCTTTAGCATTTTTGTTTCTTGACCTAGATAATTTTAAAACCATAAATGACACCATGGGGCATTCTGTTGGGGATGTTTTTTTACAGGAAATAGCGAAGCGTTTAAATGAGGTAATTAGAAGCAGCGACACTGTAGCAAGGTTAGGTGGTGATGAGTTTTTGCTACTAATTGAACAAGCCAATACTGAATTAGATATATCGGCTATTGCTGCTAAGGTTTTGGCAGAAGTAACCAAACCTTTTCATTATAATAATCAAGATTTCACCATTTCGGCTTCTATTGGGATCTCTTGGGCTCCTAAAGATGGTGATACATTCGAAGAATTAATGAAGAAAGCCGATATGGCAATGTATCAGGCTAAAGATTTGGGGAAAAATACCTACCACTATTTTGATGTTGAGCAGCAAAAGGTCTTGGAGCGTCAAATGTCTATTATCCAGCAAATAAAGTATGGATTGGATAATGATGAATTTTCGCTCCTGTTTCAGCCACAGATTTGTTTAAAGTCTAATAAGGTTATTGGTGCTGAAGCTCTTATCCGTTGGGATAATGAGCTGCATGGACAGGTCTCACCAGAAGAATTTATTCCTCTGGCAGAACATTCAATTTTGATTCACGATATCGGCGACTTTGTTATTGAAAAGTCATGTTTAGCTGCTAAGCAAATTCTAGCCAGTGGCGCCAGCGATTTTAAGATCAGCATAAACGTCTCGGTTGCTCAATTTACCAGTGAGCTTTTTATCCACAATCTCAAGGCTAAGCTTGAAGATTATGAATTACCGACAAGTATGTTTGATATTGAAATTACCGAAACTCTATTGGTTAACTATGTTGATTTGATTAAAAGTAATTTGGAGCAACTTAAGGCGCTAGGGTTATCTATCTCCATTGATGATTTCGGTACTGGCTACAGTAATCTTGGTTACTTAAAAACTTTCGACGTGGATACTCTTAAAATTGATCGGACTTTTATTGCGGGGTTACCTCAAAATGCAAATAATCAAACTATCGTAAAAGCAATCTTGCAGTTGGCAAGGGGGCTTGATATGAGCGTGGTAGCTGAGGGGGTAAGTAATCAGCAAACTGCAGAACTTCTGAACCAGTGGGATTGCGAAGTAGGGCAGGGCTTTTATTGGGACAGAGCGTTACCTCTTGATGCTTTTGTAATCCAACTGCAAGATCAATGTTATCTCAATGTTGTTGCAGAGTTGCCAACCTAGCTTAAGGTTTCATGTCTAAGCCGGATTATTTACCGCAAAGTATAAATCCCCGCAGCTTTCTTGTTGCAATTGTTTTGTCTGCTAGAATGGGAGGATGAAGAGGGTAAGTATCGATATCTACCGACTTTGGGTCTGCATCTTTCTGTGCTTTTCGGTCACAATGTTGGCAAGCTCGTTAAAATATTATTTTGATTGTGTCATTTACACCTCTCCCTCATGTCGTTACTTGTGCCCATCTTATTTTGCTATCGTCGTTGTTAATCTCCCTGTATTTTTCGAAAAACTATTTATTGCACCTTAACGGCAGTAGTAAAAACCTAACCTTTGCAAATTTGATTATGGCACCGTGGTGGGTTTTTGCCATATTGCTGTGTCTGTTGTTTGCAATTAGCCACAAAAGCGTTGGTTTGGACCTATTGCCACTTTTGGTGCTGGGGACCGCATCGTTGTGGCTGGTTAAAAAAACAACGATTATGGCCAAGTGTTGTGCTCCAATTTTTTATAATTTTCAAGCGATAGCTTTATCCACTTTATCAATTGTTGATCTTTGGCGAGTGATTGGTGAATCAGCGAAGGTAGATACTTCTCTTTTTTATCCTTTCGGTGTCCCAGATAACATCAACTTTATGTCCTCCAGAATCATGTAGAGGCAGGGGACGATGACCAATATAATTACGGTCGCAAATAAAATTCCAAACCCGAGTGAAAGGGCCATAGGGATAAGGAACCGTGCTTGCCGTGAGGTTTCTAATATCATCGGTGCGAGGCCACCAAAAGTGGTCAGTGTGGTTAACAGGATCGGACGAAAGCGTCGCTCTCCAGCTAGCCGGATTGCCGCCAATGGATTGTAGCCTTCGTGATGTTTACGGTTGGCGTAATCTATGAGCACTAGTGAATCGTTAACCACAACTCCCGAGAGGGCAACAATCCCCATCATGCTCATTAGGCTGATGCTATAGCCCATGATGATATGGCCGATAACTGCGCCGACAATGCCGAAGGGGATAGAAATCATGACGATCAGTGGCTGGGTGTAGCTGCGAAATGGGATAGCAAGGAGGACGTAGATCATCAACATCGCAAGGCCGAAACCACGGTAAAGGCTTTCGGTACTGTTTTTAAGATCGGCCTGGCGACCTTCATAGCCGGTCGAGAGGCCGGGGAAATCTTGCTCAAGTTGCTCTAGCATTCCAGAATCAAGTAAGTTTTTTACCTGCGTAGTTTGGCTGATGGGAGTCACGTTTGCAGTTACTGAGACGGTGCGCTTGCCGTTTCTGCGGCTGATGGTGGTGTAGGCATGGCCGCTGACAATATCGGCAACCTCTTGTAATGCTACCCAGGTTCCCGCCGAGGTCTTAATCATCAGGTTTTCGACATCATCTACGCTTTGTCGCTCCTCTTCGGGCAAGCGTACCCGTACCGTCACTTCATTGCCTTGCCGTTGTTGTTTCTGGGCGCTGACGCCGTAAAAGGAATTACGTACCTGGCGGGCAATGTCAGCACTAGTTAGTCCGAGGTTAAGGCCCATTTGGTTGATATGAAAATCGAGTTGTTTTTTCCCTGGTGTGTAGCCATCGTCAATATCTTTAACGTTGGGTATTTCTGCCAGTTGACTAGCTAGTTGCTGGCTTGCTCGATCTAGAACTTCCGTATCACGATGGCTCAATTCTAGCGTTAATCCGGCACCACCTCCGGGGCCACCACGATCCGATTCAAAGCGGAGTTTTTGCAGCCCAATCAGGTTGCCGGTCGCTTGTCGCCATAATTTTGTTACTTCTCCGGTGGAGAGTGGCCGAATATCAGGTGCGGTTAAATAGGCGGTAATCTCAATTTCGTTTTCAGCTATGGAAGCAAACACTGCATCTAACAGATCGTCTTCACCATTGTTTTGAGCGACGGCATAGATCGCCTTTACCAGTTGGTCACGAACCATAACCGCTTTTGCTTCCGGGCTTCCAATCGGCAGCTCTGCGGTAACTACCGCTCGATCAGATTCCACCCGTGGCATCAGAATCATTCCAATTCTGCCACTACCGACATAGGAGAGAACCAAGATCAGGACAGCGACGCCAATGGCAAGGGTAATAACTCGCCAGCGTAGACATAGGTTTAAGGCTGGGCCGTAAACATTTTTGACAAAGCGGGAAAAACTTTGGCTAAAACGTTGCTGATAGTGGCGTAAGCGACCACCAAAACTGGTAGTGGGGCTGCTACTTGTATGGGCAAGGTGGGCGGGGAGTATAAACAGTGACTCTACCCACGAGATAATAAAAACGGTAACGACAACAACGGGGATAACTCGCCATATCTTCCCCATAACACCAGGGACAAACATCAGTGGCATGAAAGCAACAATGTTGGTTAATATACTAAAGCTTATGGGGACGGCAACGTCTTTGGCTCCTTGAATTGCAGCATCCACTTGTGACATTCCGCTTTGGCGATATTCGTAGATATTTTCTCCGGCAACGATAGCATCATCAACGACGATACCGAGGGCCACTATAAAGGCAAACATGGAGATCATATTGATGGAAATATCGGCTCCCGGCAAAAATAATAAGCCGCCGAGAAAGGAGACTGGAATCCCCATGGTTACCCAAAAAGCCAGACGCATCTCCAAAAATACACCAAGTAGTACCAACACCAGACCCAGTCCCATAAAGGCATTTTTTAGTAATAGTTCCAGCCGCTGGCGATAGTAGTCAGAGCGGTCTTTGTTGATTTTCCACGTGACCCCGTGGGTGAGGTTCGCCTCCATGGTTGTCATCTCAGCTTTTACCGCATTGGATACCTGGATCGGGGTTTGATCACCTATCCGGTAAACATCTAACCCGATGGCACGTTTGCCATTGTAGGAACTGATAACGTTCGAGTCTTCGAACCCTTCGCTGATTGTTGCTATATCCTCTATGGATAAGCTTCCACCTTGGGCGGTTTGGATGAGGGGGAGGCTGGCAAACTCGGCGGCCCAATCGCGTTGATCGCGGAAGCGCAGGAGGATGTCACCGCCAGAAGTTTCAATGGATCCGCCGGGTAGTTCTACGGCAGAATTGGCGATAATGTTGGCCACTTTTGACAGAGTTAAGTCATAACGACGTAAGTTGTCTTGTGAAATGTTGACTTTGATCTCAAAGTCACGGTCACCACGTAATTCGACATGAGCAATGTTGTCATTTTCTAGCAGGCGGTCGCGGACAACTTCTGCAGTTTCTCGCAATGACCATTCGGGAATGTCACCAAATAATGCAACTGACAATACTTGGCGGCGCCGGGAAACTAGTGATACAACCGGCTCTTCGGCATCATCAGGGAAAGTAGTAATCCGATCAACTTCCTGCTTTATATCTTGATAAACCTCTTGTCGATCAGCTTCAGCTTCCAACTCAGCACTTATCACTCCAGAGCTTTCTGCTGCGCGGGAAGTTATCTCGGCAATCCCATCGACGTTTTGGATTGCCTCTTCCACGGCGAGGACAATCCCCCGTTCCACCTCTTCCGGACCAGAACCGGGGTAGGCGACACTGATGTTGATATAGTCGAGGGTGAAGCTAGGGAACACCTCCTGCTTGATTTGCGTGGTCATGAACAGTCCACCTAAAAGGAGTACTAGCATGAGCAGGTTGGCGGTGACCCGATTATGCACCATCCAAGCGATTGGGCCGGTAGCTGTTGATGGCAATTGCTTATCCATTGGTCTTTTTTCCCTTGCTAGGCTGTTGGTTCTCTAGCTTTTTACTCTGCACATTGTCAGTATTTGGTAACTTTTCTGTGTCCGTACGTAGTGCCATTCCGTCAACCGGTGCGGCAATATTACTGGTGATAATCTGCTCGCCAACCTCAAGCCCAGCTTTTATCAACACGCTATTTTTATTGTGCCAAGCGATGGTTATGGGGCGAATTTCCAGTTGGTTGCTGCTGTCCATTAGCCATACCGAATTTCCATTACGTAGATAGCGCCGGTCGAGAAGGATGCTATTAGGAAATGGTTCTCCAGTAATAGCAACATGGACATAGTCGCCTAACATCAGGCGGGGTTTGTTGGCTGTTGTCGTAAAAGGATCTTTGATCTCTACCAACAGTCGTGCCATTAGTCCTTGCGCCTCAATATCTGGTAGCAGCCGCAGAACTAGTCCTTGGCGCTCTTCTTCGCTGCTCCAGGTAGCGCTGTTGATGATGGCGGTAGAACCGGGTGGGTTATTATCACCAATCTTAATTTGTTGTAGCTTTGCGTATGGGACCGTTACTTCTACCCAAGCGGCATCACTACCTACTATTTGGGCCATGGTTGTTCCGCTGGTTACTAGCGAACCAACGTTGACTGTGGTTGTCAGGATCATCCCGTTGAAAGGGGCTTTGATCTCAGTTCGTTGCAGGTTGAGTTGCGCTTGCTCTAATACTGCTTCGGCATTAGCAAGTGATGCCTCCAACACTTCTTTTTGTGCTTTGCGGAGCATCAATGCACGCTCTTCTGCGGTAACTGACCCCTCTAGCAGTGCAAACTCTTGCTCAGCGATAAGCTGTTGCCCCCGTTCAATTTTGAGATTCGCACGAATGTTGGCGACTGAACTCTCCGCTTGCAGCACTCTTAAACGGTAATCGGCAGGATCAATCTGGGCAATTAAATCCCCTTTGTTTATTTTGCTGCCGGGCTCAAAGTGCTCGCTAATCGCAACGATTTTACCCGCTACTTCCGAGGTCAGATTAATGGATTTTCGAGCGAGTATCGTTCCCATGGTGTCAATAACTACTCCACCTTGCGCCAGTACTATCGGTTGGCTCTCCACCAGCGTTGCCTGAATAGCATGCGGTTTTCTTTTTGCTTTGGGGGCGCTTTGGAACATTATGAAGGCGGCGTACCCAGCAATGGCAACAATGGTAATGGCGATGATTAGGCGGATTGATTTCTGTTTTCCGCTTAGTTGTTGAGGTACCTCGGGCTGCTGCTGTTCTGGGGACAGATTATTTGTAGGCATGGCTGAAATCCTGTTCTGTAGTCGCAGTGGGTTGTTCAAGTTGCCAGCTTCCAGCTAGGGACAAAAGTAGTTGGAGGCGGTTTTCTATTTGCTGCCAATTGCTGTCCAGTAACCGCTCTGTAGTCTCCAACTCAGATATTTGAGCGCTTAGAACGCGTTGGTAGCTAACCGAGCCTTTACGGTAATGGCTTAATAGGTTGTGTCGCACTTTTTCTGCCAGCTTTGCCTGTTCAATTAAGCTTTGTTGATAGCGGTTATATTTTTGTTCGTCGCTAAGGGCTTTCTCAACCTCGGTAAATGCATTTAGCACTACATCGCCATAAGCATACAGAGCTTGCCGAGCAACACTTTTTTGTACAACTATATTTGCCTTCCGTAAGCCACCATCCAGCAAAGGAGCACTTATATTGGCCGCTAGATTGGTCAGCCAATTGGAAAACAGGTCACTTATTTCGGCAGTGCTGGTGGAGTAATTGGCAGCCAAACTGAGGCGAGGAAATTGTTCGGCAATAGCCGCTGCAACTTGCTGATCGGCGGCTTTTACTCGCAGCAAAGCTGCCCGCACGTCTGGGCGTCGCTGTACTAGCTCTGCTGGTAATCCTGTGTCAGGGAGTGTTTTTTCTGGTGGAAAAAACCCAGTCATAGGGAAGTTGGCGGTATCAGGAGTTCGGCCCAACAGGAGTGCCAGTGATAACTGTAATTGTTTAAGCTCAATCTCTCCAGCAAGTTGCTCCCCTTTTGCTGCTGCAATCAGTTGCTGTTGCTGGAGCAGGTCTTCGTAAAGGTTGACCCCAGAGCGAAACTTTTGCTCTACAATTTGTAACGCTTTTTGACGTGCCTGCATCTGTTGATCGAGTAGCTGTAGCAATAGGTGTTGCCCCTGTAGCCGGTACCAAGCCGATGCGATTTTTCCAGATAGACTTAATGCTGCCGCTTGCAGATCCTCTTTGGTCGCATTAAATTCAAGTTTTTTAGCATTTTTAGCCGCTTTAACTCGACCCCAGAGGTCGATTTCGTAACCAGCATTGATATTTAGTGAGTAGTTGTCACTTTCGGTTGTGGAAATGTCGGTTGCTTGCCGTTGTCGTGCTCCATTGGCACCTGTGGTCAACGTTGGGTAGCTAGCGGCGCTAGTTTGTTGCAATGCCCCTTGAGATTGGAGTAACCGCTCCCAAGCTATTTTAATGGAAAAATTATTACCCAGAGCTTCTTGAATTAGTGCATCAAGGTGTGGATCTTTTAGTTGTTCCCACCATCTTTCGGTTAAAGGGGTAGTGCCACGGGTAGAAAATTCTGTTAACTCTACCAGTGTAGTCTCTGAGACTGGAGCTTTAAGGGTACAACCAGTGACAGTTAGAAGCAGTAGAACAAGAAATAATTGACCGATTTTGGGCCATCGACGTACTGGCATTATCATCTCCGCTTAATTGGTTAATGCTTGTAATTTTTACCCTAATCCACAGATTTTAGGTGAAGTGAAATACTTTAAGTTTTTCTGCACTACTGATTTGCTTGGTCGTCACCGTGGATATCAGTAAAATCACTGTTTGTCCGAATTGGAATATGGATAATGAAATAACGTGTAGCCAGTGTGCACTAAATGGACGTAAATAAATGTAAATAATTGTAAATAAATTTATGCCAGTTAAATTATAGCACTATTTATTTTTCATTGTTTGTTTCGGTGGGATCTGTATTGTTTTGGGTTGAAATTCGGCTTACAGGTTTTTAATTGAGGTATTTATTTTACAGGAAGATCTTGACTTAAATTATCGGTAAAAAATGGGAATTAAAACGGGGGACAACCCCTGCGTAGGAGGAATTGTCCCCAATTATTGAAACTACGTTTATTTAGCTAATCGAAAAGTCTGATTTATCTCCGGTAGTTCCCATCGATTTTGTTTTCCCCACAATCGACATGGCAGTAGCAACCATTCCCGCCATATCACCCATATTCGTCGGGATCAGCATGGTATTGCTCTCTTTGGCGAGCTTGCCAAATTCAGCAACGTATTGCTCTGCAACCCGCAGGTTGGCCGCCATCTCGCCGCCCTCGGCGTTTAGTGCTTCGGCAATTACTGCAACTCCAGTTGCTGTGGCTTTGGCAAGCATGGCAATCTCTTGTGCTTTACCTTTGGCCTCATTTATTTGTTTGATCATTTCACCTTCTGAAATAGCTACCGCTTCGTCTTTTAAACCCTTGGCCCGATTGACCCGTGAATCACGATCACCCTCGGAAGTAGCAATTGCCGCACGTTTTTCCCGCACCGCTTTCATCTGTGATTCCATTGCCTGCATGACGGTATGTGGTGGAGTTAAATCTTTTATTTCGTAGCGCAGAACTTTAATTCCCCAGTTGATAGCAGCAACGTCAATGGCAGCAACTATTTGTTGGTTAAGGGTCTCGCGTTCCTCAAATGTTTTGTCCAATTCAATCTTACCGATAACGCTTCGCAATGAGGTTTGGGCTAACTGCGCAGCAGCGTGCTCGTAATTGTCAATTCCATAGGCCGATTTTTTACTGTCGATAACCTGCATATACAAGAC
>JADGED010000070.1 GCA_016744555.1 Desulfuromonadaceae bacterium | reverse complement strand
TTAAAAAGCCTGTACTACCTTATGGTTCCGGCGCACAACTGTCAAGGAAATCGTCTGGCCCATATTTCAGCTCCTTTTTGCCCCATAGTAACGACTCGTATAATTCGACAGACTTCAAATAAGAAATGTGGGCTGTTCTGAAACTCAAATTACCCTTACGGAAATTGACTACCAATCACTCGGATACTCATCCTCAACTTGTGCCGGATCATTGTAGAGCAAAATAGAGTTCTCATCTCGTTTGATGACCTTTAAAACAGTTTCAGCAGGGATCAGGACGACATCTTTATCGCCCATGGCTAAACCCAACTTGCCCGTAGAAAGCTTATCAGCAATATCCTGATTTACGCAGATTTGTTTTATTTTGCCAGCGGCAACATAGCGATAGACCTCATCACCCTCTTCTAGGGGGATTTGACTACTTTTTATCAATTGTTTTGCTGCAGCTTGGTCCGCTTTACGTTGTCTTTGTTGATTTTGTTCTGCATTTAGTTTTTGGTGTTGTTTGGCCTGTTCAGCTAGTTGTTGTTGCAACCTTGCCTTAGAGCTATCGGTTGTAGGGGCACCACCTTTTTTCTTTTTTTTGTTTTGAATCTTTTTTTCATGCTCAGCTTTTTTTACCTGTTTTTTATCGACTACACCGGCCTTAAGTAACTGTTCTTGTAATGACAGACCCATCTTCAACTCCAATTGATATTTTGAATTAGATATAGCCAGCGAACTGGCATTAATAGCTTATATAATTGACATCCTCTCAATTACAACGCATCGGTAAGGACTATGCCAACCCCGAGACGATTAACGGAGGCATTGTAGTCAATCAAGCTTTCGCCGTAACCATTAAAGTACTGCACATATCCCTTAATGCGCCGCGTCAAAGGGAATGTCCAGTCAAGCTGTATGGCGCCTTTATTGTTAGAGCTACGTAGGTTGTTGCGCAGCAACATTGAGAATAAATGTTCATCCCATTTGTAGCCAGCAACCAGTTCACCATACCCCATGTACTTATCGATATCTGGATTGTCGTCTCCAGAGGGGTCATTGGGGGAACTTTTTTCATCTTCTGGAATTCGATACCATGGTTTTATGGCAAAAGCGAAATTGTCACGTTCAAACGCAGCGCTAAAATATATACGATTCCAACTGCGTGATAGTGATCCATGTTGACCATTAGATTGATGGGCAAAGCCAATGGTGTTGTAGGAGTTTTTGAAGCCTAGAAAGTTGCGTTTTCCTTGTATGCTCAAAAATAATTCTGGTTCATGGTTCGTGTCACGAAATGGGCTAGAGTGGGTTTTATTGTACGCCTGCCAAAATGATATATTGGTGTAAGCTCCCCAGAGATCGGCATCGCCAATAATGTTGTTCCAGATTGGAAGTTTTAAGCTAAATTGAAACTTTACTTCGACTTTTTTTACATCATTATCGCTAACTTCATAAGGGTTACCGTTAGGGTTATTGTTAAAGGTAACCGGTAAAATATAATTTCGTCGATGAGCAGTGAGAGAGAATGGGTGGTACTTTGTCTCTTGTTCTTCTGCAAGACGTTGATTGATTAGACCATTTTTTTGTCCGTTATTGGCTGACCCTAGATCTTGTTCTTCGGTTTTAATTGCTTCGTGGTTTGTACATTTTTGGCGTAGTTGATTAATGGTTAAATGTTCATATTGTCCACTTTCCATTGCCAAAATCATGCATTGCTTCTCATCATTCTTAGTTACCCCAAAACAAGAACTAGCCAATATTAGGCTGATCAATATTAGCAGGGCAGTACAGGTAACGTTAGGTCTAAACATATGGTGAACTCCATAGTATTGTGAAATTAAAAACTTTGTTATGCGAAGCCTACGAGGTTGGTACCAGCAGAAAAATATGGCATGGTTGTTTTGTTAATTTAGTAATTGCTGATATGGTACCGAGAAATGTTAATAACGATCAGTCTAGTGTATCAATGTATCAGCGTCAATATTTTACCTTGCCCCAATTAATGCGAGATATCTAATGGCACTACCGGCAACTATTTATCGGGTTTCGATCCAATTATCCAATGTTGATAAAAACTGCTACGAAACTTTAGCTACGACAGCTGCTCGGCATCCATCCGAAACCGATCAACGCTTGATTTCTCGGTTAATTGCCTATGCTTTGTGTTATGAAGAGAATATCGCTTTTACCCGTGGAGTTAGTGTTAGTGAAGAACCTGACCTATGGGTAAAAAGTTATGACGACCGTATTCACAAGTGGATTGAGGTTGGCCTACCTGACCCCAAAAGGCTGGTTAAAGCAGGGCACCATAGCGAAAAAGTTGTTCTTTTCGCCTATGGTAGCAGTATTGACCGCTGGCTTGCTAATGGCCGTGCTCAGCTCGCAGCGATAGACAACTTACAAGTTTTTCACCTTAGTAATGAATTAATTGCTTCTTTACTGGCTAAGTTAAAACGTAGTGTTGATTGGCAGTTAACCTGTAGTGATAACATCCTCTACTTCACTGTCGGTGGGGACAATATTGTCGCTACTTTAGTAGAACTTGATTTAAAGTAAACGTAATGTTGCAGTTTATTATCGCTGTTATTTTTAGAGGTTAATAACTTTGCTATTTGAGATAGTTTTATGAGCTTGTTTTTACAAATTTGGGGCGGGAGTTTTTATCTCACCAACAAAATTCTACTTGCTCTCGCTGAGAGTAGACCTACGAAGTCTAAACGCCTATTTAAACTTGCGGGGTGGTCGATCTATATTCTAGGCGTGCCAGCATGGGTAATTATTTTAATTTCAAAACAAAACTGGATAGCTGCTTCTATTGAAATTGGTGGTGTTCCGTCTATGTTTTTAGGTCTTTATAACGTCTACAATGGAAAGGGTAGTTCCGCTAAAGTTTTTGATACCATTGCTTTGTCAGTGACCTATGTCTCCCTTGTCATTGGGGTAGGTTACAGCATGTTGGAGTACGGCGGGCTAAATTCAGTCACACAGTTATTAGAACTTATTGTAATGATAGGTTTTTTGTTAGGCAGCTATTTCTTGGCTAAAAATAGGTCATTTGGGTGGTTGTTTTTCATGTTGATGAATGGAAGCATGGCTACATTGATGTTTATCCAAAACAAACCAATTCTTTCAATTCAGCAATTGTTTTCACTGTGTTTTGTGGTTTATGGGTACTATTTAGCAACAAAGTCCAAACCGAAGTTTGATGTTAAACCTTAGTTTTGAAAAATAATTTCCCTTGCTTGAAATTCAAAGGAATTAAAGTCCTGGTTACAACCCTCGTTATTCAAAGCATATTAGTTATTTTATGAAAAACACTTCACTTCCAATTGACTCTATCCTTTCTGAACTACGTACATTGTTAGCAGCGCATAGTTGTTTGGTTTTGCAGGCTGAACCAGGGGCAGGGAAGACCACACGGGTGCCGGTGGCATTACTAGATCAACCTTGGTTGGCGGGGAAAAAAATCCTGTTGTTGGAACCACGTCGTCTTGCCGCAATGAATGCCGCTAGGTTTATGGCCGAGGCTCTAGGTGAGGCAGTAGGTGCAACCGTTGGATATACCATTCGTCATGAGCGTAGCGTAAGTAAAGAGACCCGTATTGAGGTGATAACAGAAGGAGTTTTGATTCGACGTCTACAGGCTGATCCAATGCTGGAAGGTGTGGGGTTGATAATTTTTGATGAATTTCACGAACGTAATTTGCCTAGTGATCTTGGTTTAGCATTAAGTGTTGATGCACAACAAGGATTACGAGATGATTTGAAGCTGCTGATAATGTCAGCAACATTGGATTGTGATGCGATTGCCAGCTTATTGTCTGATTGTCCCGTGCTTCATTGTGAAGGGCGGAGTTTTCCGGTAGAAACTGTTTACCTTGGTGATAGCGATGCAACTCTAGAGCATAAGGTGCTGCAGGCCGTAGCATTAGCGCTGAAAAATGGGTACGGTGATCTATTGGTTTTTCTCCCAGGGGTAGGTGAGATTCATCGTTGTCGCCGTTTGTTGCAAGAGCGATTTAGTGCAGATGAGTTGTTGGTAGCGCCACTGTATGGTGCACTACCGTTTAATCAGCAACAGAATGCATTGCAACCAAGCAAGATTCGGAAGGTAGTGCTGGCGACCAATATTGCCGAAACTAGTTTGACCATCGCTGGAGTTGGTGTGGTCATTGATTCTGGCTTGGAACGCCGGTTAATGTTTAATGTGGCTAGCGGGATGGATGGTTTGGTGACCCGTAATATTTCTGCTGCCAGTGCGATTCAACGTGCCGGCCGTGCGGGACGGGTGCAAGCAGGACATTGTTATCGTCTATGGAGTAAAGCGAAGCAAGATGGTCTGCAACTGTATCTGCCAGCTGAAATTAGCTGCTGCGATTTAACCGGTATGGCGTTGGAGTTAGCATTGTGGGGATTGACCGACGTGAAGCAATTAGTCTGGCTAGATTGTCCTCCATTAGCACATTGGCAAGCGGCAAAACGGTTGTTGGTTCAGCTTGGGGCGCTGGATGAAGGTAGTGGCCTTATTACTTCACGTGGGAAGCAGATGGCAGCATTACCGCTGCAGCCACGTTTGGCGGCGATGGTGGTAAGTGCTCGCACTGTAGAAGAGAAAACCATTGCCTGTGAGATAGCTACAATCCTTGAAGAGGCAGATTTTTTGCCCAAACAACGCCAAACATTAAGCACCTATAGCGACATCGTTGACCGCCTTGAATATTGGCATCAAGCACGTATGAAAAAACTTTCTGAACGGAATCTGTTGCAGTGTCAGCGGAGCTTGGAGTTATTGTTTCGACGCTTACGGCTGAAACCACAAAGTGTCCTTTGCGATGTAGAAACTGTTGGTAAATTGCTCCTTGCGGCATTTCCTGATCGAGTAGCACAACGGCGTGGAGATAGTCTTAAACACTACCAGTTGCGGAGTGGAAAAGGGGCGCAATTAGCATTTCATAGCCAATTGACAGCATTGGAATGGTTGGTCGTGGCGAAAATAAAAACTCAAACCAGTGGTAATGGTGAGGCCGTTATTCATTTAGGTTCAGCAATTACGCACGAACAAATTATCGACCATTTTGCTGCGCAGTTGCCGTGGCAAGACGACCTGTTTTGGGATGATGGTGAACAACGGGTAGTTGCACGTAAAAGTCGTCGTTTAGATGCTTTGGTTTTGTCGCAGCGGCAACAAAAAGTTTCTGCCGATCAAGCCTTGCCGCTTATGCTTGAACAAGTAAAACGGATAGGTTTAGATCGATTGCGCTGGAGTGCAGAAAGTCGGCAGTGGCTACAACGAGTACGGTTTGTAGTTAAGCATGCTGATGTCACTGATTGGCCAAAGTTTGATGCTGAATCTTTGCTAGCATCGGTTGACGATTGGTTGGCCCCATGGCTAACGGGGGTAACGACTATGGCAGCACTAACTAAAGTACAGGTGCTTGAGGCTTTACGTAGTCGTTTGAGTTGGGCGCAACAGCAGCAGTTGGATAAATTGGCGCCGTTGCGCATCAAGGTACCAAGTGGATCAAATGTCTCCATTGATTACAGTGATTGTGAACAACCAGTATTGGCGGTTAAATTACAGGAACTGTTTGGTTGGCAAAAAAGCCCAACGATTGCTGTGGGTAGGGTGGTGTTGACGGTGCATTTGTTGTCTCCAGCGCAGCGGCCGTTGCAGGTAACCCGTGACTTGTCCAGCTTTTGGCTGAATACTTACCCTGAGGTCAAAAAAGAGCTTAAAGGGCGTTATCCTAAACACCCGTGGCCAGATGATCCTCTCATTGCGGTTGCACAACGTGGGGTGAAAAAACGGAACAGCTAAAAGTTTGGCGCCACGTTAAGTTGTTTTTTGTTCTTGGCTTGCAATAATTAAACAACACTATTATTGTTTGGGTAAGGGGTGGATTAAACCTCCTTTTAAAATCGTAAAATGTTTTGCTTGTAGTTAGTATACATTTAACTGTGTATCGAATCTGGAGCAGTAATGGCCTACCAACGTTCTTTTATTGTGTACGTTATGTTTTGCTTTTTCACGGTTATGCTGTTTAGTTTGCTTGGCTTTAGTTTGTGCCGCGCCGAGACTGGTCCGGTAAGGTTGGGTGTGCTTGCAAAACGTGGAACCGAGCGAGCCATTCAACAGTGGCAGCCTACTGCCGACTACCTAAATAAAACCATCCCACAACTTAAATTTGAACTGGTCCCGCTACCATTTGATCAAGTTAGAGAAGCTGTTGCTAACCAGAAAATCGATTTTCTCCTTGCCAACCCAGCTATCTATGTAGAAATGGAGTACGATTATCGTGCTAGTCGTATTGCTACTATGGAAAACTTACGCCTAGGAAAAGGGTATACTCTTTTTGGCGGAGTTATTTTTAGTAGCACTGATCAACCAATTAGTAAGGTTGACCAGCTTTACGGCAAAACCTTTATGGCGGTTGATCCGACATCTTTTGGTGGTGCAATCACGGCTTGGCGGGAATTGCAGGAAAATGATTTTAATTACCTTAATGATTTCGGCTCACTTACGTATGGCAAAACTCATGATGCCGTAGTTCTTGCCGTTCGTGATGGAGAGGTAGATGCTGGAACGGTACGAAGTGACACTATTGAAAGAATGGCTGCAGAGGGAAAAATTGATTTAAATGAATTTTACATTTTACCCCTTTGGAACGCAGATGAAAAACATTTTAACTTCCCATTTTTGCACAGCACACGTTTATACCCAGAGTGGCCGCTAGCAAAACTTCAGCATGTTCCTGAGGCGCTAGCAAAGCAAGTCAGTATGGCCCTTCTTGGCCTTGAGTCTGAACATCCTGCCGCTAAAGCAGGAAAAATTGCCGGCTGGACTATCCCGCAAAATTACCAAAGTGTTCATGAATGCCTCAAAACATTAAAGATTGGGCCTTATAGTAAACCCCTTGAACTAACCATTAAAGAGCTGTTTGAGCAATATTGGTTAATTATTTTATGCATAACAGTTATGTTGATTATGTTGTCAGGTGCTACGGTTTATTTTCGGTTTTGGGGGCAGCGGCTGAAAGTGTCAGAGCGGAAGATTAAGGCTGAGCACTCTGAACTTGATCAACTATTTCAGTCTACTGCCGATGGAATTTTTCGCGTCGATAACGATTTTAATATTGTCCTGTGTAATCAAACTTTTGTGTCGATGACTGGGCTTACTGAAAGGGAAATTATTGGTAGCAAATGCTACGACACTTTTCCAGGAGCCGCTTGTGGAACGTCGCACTGTCCAATCTCTAGGATTGCTGCCGGTGAACGTAAGGTAGTAGGTAACCTTGTGAAGACTGGTAAAGCTGGTAATGAGCTAACTTATATGACGTTTTCAGTCCCCCACTTTGACGCTAATGGCGATATTGTCGGTATCGTTGAATCTTTCCGCGACATCACCTCCATCAAGCAAGCTGAGGTAGAATTACAGAAAAATAAAGATGCTTTAAGCAAGGCTTATAGCGAGTTGAAGCTTAATCAGTCGCAGATGTTACAACAGGAAAAAATGGCTTCAATCGGCCAATTGGCGGCAGGGGTGGCACATGAAATTAATAACCCCTTGGGGTTTATTGGCAGCAATTTAAGTTCGCTGAGTAGGTACTTGAAAAAGTCGTATGAATTTATAGGATTGCAGGAGAACGAGCTAACTAACCATGCAGATAATACTGTATTGGAGGAGTTAGCTGTGAAGCGAAAGAAGTTGAAAATTGATTATATCCTTGAAGATAGCAATGATTTAATTGAGGAGTCGCTAGATGGTGTAAACCGAGTAAAGACTATTGTTAGTAATCTGAAAAGTTTTTCACGAGTAGATCAAGCTAGCTATGATTTGACCGATATCAACCAGTGCATCGACTCAACTTTAAGTATTATTTGGAATGAATTGAAATATAATGTGACTATGTATAAAAATTATGCGGAGTTGCCATCTACATACTGTTATCCACAGCAGCTAAATCAGGTTTTTATGAATCTGATTGTTAATGCCAGCCACGCATTTGATGATAAGGGTGATATATATATTGGTACGAGCATCGAAGATGGTCAGATAGTAGTCACGATTCGTGACAATGGTTGTGGTATCCCCGAAGAGAATTTATCCCATTTGTTTGAGCCCTTTTTTACCACTAAAGAGGTGGGTGAGGGGACTGGGCTTGGCCTAAGCATTGCCTATGATATCATCCAAACTCACAACGGAGCTATCCAAGTGGAAAGTACCATTGGTGAAGGAACGCTATTTACCATTAAGTTACCAATTGTAGCAAGTGCACCGCAGTAAATTCATATAAATTACTGTAATCTTTGCCAATGAGATTACGGTGTAAGTTTGAATGCTTAATATTTGGCAATTGTCGCTGATGGTAACAGCTTAAGCACAATCCGTGTATCCGGTTTCAGGTGACCAGCAGTTAACTCGCATTAAGTGAGGGAATGCTTGGGCTTTATAGATTGATTTGCCTATCAATAACCTTAAACATTCTTGTGTAGTTTCCGATACGCTTGGGTGAGGGTAAACCGAGCGCAACACGTCTGCCGCTCCTTTATCGTGATCCATTAAATTTGCAATTGCCATTACAATATTCGAAACTTGTGGCCCTGCAGCACGCATACCTAAAATTTTCATATCCTCATCGTCGGTCACCATGATTTTAATAAAACCTTTGGTCGATCGCATGGCAATTGGTCGTCCCATTATCTCATTGCTTAATATTGCAACCCTGTAGCTTCGCCCTTGTTTTTGGCATTGTTGCTCACTTAGACCAACTGTGGCTACCGATGGATTGAGAAACATGATTGCAGACATGTTGTGGTAATTAAGGTGGGATGTCCCCTGCCCAAATAACACTTTGGCCATCATCCTGGCTTCTCGTTCGGCTATGTTTACAAGATTTGGGTGGCAGGTTGTATCCCCACAAGCAAAGATGTTGCCATCGACTCGGCATTCATCTGTAGTGGTTAAGAATCCATTTGCTGATAACTCGATACCAACCTTCTCTAGATTGAGATATTGCAGATTCGGGCAGCGACCGACCGAAATAAGAACCTTGTCTACTTCGACTATTTCGCTGTTGCCAGCTGGATAATCAAGAATTACCTCTAAGTGATCTGCTTTTTTGACAATGTCTTTAAGTGATGCAGATTGGTGCAGAATTACACCATCTTCCTCCAACCGTTTTTGGACAAATTGGCTGACATCGGTATCTTCGTAAGGGAGAACGCTCTCTTTATGGTCAACTAGGTGGACTTTGGTTTGGTCAAAATTTGAAAAGATAGTGGCGTACTCACAGCCAACGACCCCAGCACCAACTACCAGCAACCGTTTTGGAAAGTCTTTAAGCGATAGGACCCCATTTGAGTCTAGGATTCGCTCCTGATCTGTCATTATTCCAGGGTAAGAGCGTGGGCGACTGCCGGTAGCAATTAGGAAGTTTTTTGCCTTAACTGTTTGAGTTTCGCCCGCTTCATTGCAGACATTGACCGAATTGCGATCGATAAATGATGCCCAGCCAGAAACCAGAGTGACGGAGCCTTCTCCTTGCCAGCGGCGGGGAGAAAATGTTTCCAGTTGCGACAACATTTGATATTGACGTTCTTTAACTGCTTGATTAACTGTGTCCATTACTTGTTCAAAATCGACACTAATATTATCGACTTTATAGCCGCGGTCACTGCGGGTAGCTACATCGTAGTCCTTCGATAGCTCCCACATAGTTTTGGAGGCTAATGCTCCCCATTTTACCCCTGCACCACCAATCTCTCCACCTTCAATTATACAAACGTGCTGCCCAAAATCGAATGCTCGCATGGCGCCAGCAAAACCACCGGGGCCACAGCCAAGAACACATAGGTCATATTCGGTTTTCAATTCAGGCATATCATCCTCTCCATAATGAAAAGTAAAACAGTTTAGTGTTCGCTAATCTTTATTTTGCCATAATGCTTGCTTGTAGTCAAAATAAACTCTAAGTCAATAACGGGAATAAAAGTAATTTAACCAGTATAGCAGGATAAAAAATTAAAGCATGAGGATGAAGGTTTATGTAGGAGTGATGGTGTACGTACTAAAACGCCACCTACATAAAATCTGTTGTAATTCATGGTAGGTGGCGTTTGCTACTAAATGTGTTTATGGGGTTTGTATAACGTTAAGCTAGCTCGTTAGTCGCTACACGGTAACGTGGATCGTCGTGGTTTACCTCAATCATGCTGCCGGCATTGTCAAGCAGGGCGCGGCACTCTTCACTGAGACCTTTTAGGCGTAAATTCTTCCCTTGTTTTAAGTAGCGTTCGGTCAAACTGTTGATGGCTTCGAGGGCAGAGTGGTCGCTAACCCGGGTACTTCTAAAATCTATTATGACCTCTTCTGGGTCTTCCTGCGGGGTGAATAGGTCGTAAAAACTTTGGGTCGAGGCAAAAAACAGTGGCCCTTTAAGTCGATAGGTTTTTGTCCCATGTTCGTCAATAACACTGCTAGAATCGATTCGTTTTGCACTCTCCCAAGCAAATACCAGTGCCGAAACAATAACTCCTACCGCTACCGCAATAGCTAAATCGGCAAATACGGTGACGCCAGAAACCATGATTAGTACTAAGGCATCACTGCGGGGAATCTTGTGGAGGATGCGAAAACTTGACCAGGCGAAGGTGCCGATAACGACCATGAACATAACGCCAACTAGCGCCGCCAGAGGAATCATTTCGATTAAGCTTGAAGCTAGTACAATAAAAGCTAATAAGCTTAAAGCTGCAGTTATGCCAGATAGTCGGCCGCGGCCGCCGGAAGTAATGTTGATGATACTTTGACCGATCATTGCGCAGCCACCCATGCCCCCGAAGAAACCGGTAACTATATTGGCTACTCCCTGACCAATGCACTCTTTGTTACCTCGACCACCGGCCTCGGTTAATTCATCGACCAGGGTCACGGCGAGGAGG
>JADGED010000006.1:17446-29347 GCA_016744555.1 Desulfuromonadaceae bacterium | reverse complement strand
CGTTAAAACAGTCACCTTCAGGTTATCTGATAAAAACATCTAAACAGTTCCACTTACTAAGAAGCAAATTTTCAAGGTAACTATGACCACACAAACAAATATCAATAATGACATTTTCCTACCAACAAACCGCCAAGAGATGCAGCAGCGTGGTTGGGATGAGTTAGATGTACTTTTTATTTCTGGCGATGCCTACATCGACCATCCAGCATTTGGAACAGCACTATTAGCTCGGCTACTAGAAAAAAACGGGTTTAAAGTCGGCATATTGGCACAACCGGACTGGAAAGACCCGGATGCATTTCGAACGATGGGTCGACCACGACTATTTGCTGCTATTTCTGCGGGCTCAATGGATTCTATGGTCAACCATTATACCGCAGCTAAAAAAATCCGCCACAATGATGCTTATACTCCCGGTGGGAATGCAGGCAAGCGACCTATTCGTGCCGTTATTGCCTACACCGCTGCAGTTAAAGGTGCGTTTAAAGGACTACCAACCGTAATTGGTGGCATAGAGGCCAGCCTCAGAAGACTTGCCCATTACGATTATTGGAGTGACAAAGTACGACGCTCAATCTTAATCGACAGTAAAGCCGATTTACTTATTTACGGGATGGCAGAAACTGCACTGCTAGAGATTGCCATCCGCTTACAAAATGGTGAACAACTAAATACTATCAGCGATGTTAGAGGTACCGCTTATCCGTCAAACAAATCTATTTCTGGGGCAGTTTTATTACCCGCTTTTGAGCAAGCATCTATCAGCAAAGATCAATACAGTTTGGCTTTCAAGCTAGCCCATGAACAAGAAAATCCTTTTTCATCTCAGCCATTAATTCAACCACATGGCAATCGTAATGTGATTATCAATCCACCAGCGCTACCACTTGATGAAGCAGAGATTGATCGTATTTACGACCTCCCTTACACTAGACAACCACATCCGCAATATAAAGAAAAAATCCCGGCTTTTGAGCAAATCTGCAACTCCATTACCAGCCATCGAGGCTGTTTTGGTGGCTGCGCATTCTGTGCCATCGCCCACCACCAAGGGAAAACGATTCAGTCACGGTCAATTGACTCGATCCTTAAAGAAGTTAATAAACTTACCAGCAGCAAAAGCTTTCGTGGCACCATCAGCGATATCGGTGGCCCTACAGCCAACATGTATGGATTAAGTTGTGGGAATCATGCTGCCGAAAAAAAATGTCGGCGTGATAGTTGTATCTACCCGACAATATGCAAAAACCTGATCACCAGCGACAAGCCTGCAACTACGCTACTAAACCAAATTAGACAACACCACAAAATAAAACATTCTTTCATAGCTTCGGGGATCCGTTACGACCTACTAGAATTACAACCAAAATATTTTACCGATCTCTTACAACACCATGTCGGTGGACTTTTAAAGGTTGCTCCTGAATCGACTAGCGACGCCGTAACAAAAATCATGGGGAAACCCGGGGCACAAGTTTTCACTCGCTTTTTGGAGCAATTTCGCTGCCAAAATCAAAAATTAGGCTTAAAACTGGCAGTGGTGCCATATCTTATAGGTAGTCATCCTGGTTCAACCCTAAGCGACATGATTGACGTTGCCCTTTACTTAAAAAGGCACCGACTGCAGGTAGAACAGGTACAAGACTTCACCCCTACCCCTGGGAGTCTGTCTACTTGTATTTACCACACTGGCAAAAATCCACTTACTGGCGATAAAATTCACGTTGCCAAAACGACAAAAGAGAGACGATTGCAAAAAGCGCTACTCCTCTTCCATAAAGAGGAGTACAAAAAAGACATTTTAGAGGCACTCAAAATATGCAATCAAGAGGAAGTAGCCAAAGAACTCCTTGGTAAACCACAGTCAAATCGGCTTAAAAAGCGATTCCATAGCAAAACAAAATTATAAATACGAGAAAAAACAGCGAATTTAACGCTTTAAACCCAACGAATATACGGCTATATTTTTTATCCTCAGTAAAATTTAGCTTGACAATTTGCTCTATATTTTGTTTCTTTGCCACTGTTTAAAAACACCGTTTTGCTTTATTTTTGTCCACATAAAGCATTACTTGAATTCTAAATCGAAATACAATGTCAACCCGGCCTCTGCTACTTATAATCGGGGTCGGATCAAATTTACTATTTTTTGTAAAGGGATGCCAAAGATGTCAGAAAACAAAGTTAAGCCCTCATTGCAAAATCCTCTCACTGCAACTGAAGAAGTTGAATTCACCATTCCTGGTGAAATTGCAGGTCAGTCTGGTGGTTATGAAGAGGTAATGAAAGAAGGTCACGATCTAATTCAACGGCCGATTAATTCAGTTCCCGTTGGGCAGATTGAGAAACAGCACTTCAAGCAACGGATGACGGTATGGGAACGAATTAAAGTCCTTACCGAAAGCGAACCAAACATCCTGTTCCAAAACTGGGGCAAAAACCTTGACGGTGCTTCTTTGGTCACCGGTATCCTCAATATTGGTGGTCGTGATGTTGCCGTTTACGGCCACGACTTCACCGTTCGCGCTGGTTCCATTGATTCTACCAACGGTCAAAAGTTAGCCCGGCTAATGAACATGGCTGGTGAAAAAGGGATTCCTCTTCTCGGCATGAACGACTCTGCTGGTGCGTTTGTACCTGCCGGCGTTGGTGGCCTTGATGGCTACGCTGAAGCATTTACTGCCCTACGTAAAATTAGCGGTGTGGTCCCAACAGTTATGTGTATGTTTGGCTTTAACGCTGGTGGTGGCTCATACCTACCACGCCAGGGCAGCTTTGTTATCCAACCAGAGGATACCTTCTTTGGCCTAACTGGTCCTGGCGTTGTTAAATCGGTACTCGGTGAAGATATTACCCCTGAAGAACTAGGTGGGCCTAAAGTTCACGCTGCAACCGGCGTAACCGACTTAACTGTTGCCGATGAAACCGCTGCACTGCGTACTGCGATGCGGTTAATCAGTTACATTCCTGACAACAATAGAACCATGGCGCCATTCCAAGAGACTAGTGACCCACTAGATCGTAAAACTTGGGAAATCAATACCCTCTTGAAAAAAGCATTCAACTCACCAACTGGGTTCAATACTCCATTTGATGTTTCAATCATAATCCAGCAAATCTGTGATCATGGTGATTATTTCGAAATGCAACCTACCCGTTCCCGTGAAGCAATTACCGCTTTCGGTCGCTTAGGTGGCAATGTCGTCGGCTTTGTAGCAAACAACTCTGCAGTATCATCTGGACAAATTGATTGCGATTCTGCTGCCAAGATTGCTCGGTTTGTTCGCTTCTGTAACATCTACAACATTCCACTAATCTTCATGGAAGATACGACTGGCTTCTTACCTGGTCGTGAGCAGGAAGCCCGCGGAATTGTCCAATCTGGACGTTCAATGCTTGATTCAATTGTCGATGTCAGAACTCCACGGATTTTATTGATTCTACGCAACGCCTACGGTGGTGCATATGCTTCATACAACAACTACCCTACTGGTGCAGATTTGGTTCTAGCGTTACCAACCACCCGCCTCGCCGTTATGGGCCCAGCCGGTAAAGAGTTTGTTTATAAGAATGAACTACGTAAGTTGCGTGGCGAAATTAAACAACGTATCGCAGCAGGTACTGCAGAACGTACCAACGCTGGTATGGACGGAGCTGGTGCTAAGGTTGATGCAGAAAAAGAGACTGCAGAATGGCTAAAAATTGAAGAAGCAGCTCTTAACACACGTTACGAAAAAGAGTTGATGAACCCAAAAGAGGGCTTGGCCTTAGGATCAATTTCATCATTGGTTATGCCAACTGACTTACGTAAAGTTTTGGGTGAGAATCTCAACTTCTTCTTGCGTCACTACGAGCCTTCAGCATGGCAAGGTGTACAACGCGAGTTCCATTAAACGCTGCGACTGAATTTATATCGCCTTTATTTTCAATTACATGGAAAGTGGAGATTAATCCCATGGCACAAAATACAGACTTATATTCGAACAATCCGTTAATTCATAGAGAACGCCGACTAGCCAAATCTACTTCAAAGTGGGCCAGTTCTTTTTCTTGTGAAGACTTATGCCCACTTATCGTTTGTCGTGGACCAATCCGTAAAGAAGCGATGGATGTTTATACTGAAATGGGAATCAGCCATTACGGTATTCTGTTATCAGAAAAAGATTCTATTGTTTACCCTAACGCCCTTTCGCCTGAGCTACGTCAACTCACCGACACCAGCCGGGTACATAGAGTGCCTGACTACAGTGGTGCATCGAAAGAGGAGCGGGTAGAAAGAATCCAGCAAATCATCGATATCGCCAATGATAATGGTTACAACTCCGTCTTTTCCGGTTATGGATTTATGGCAGAGGACGACGAATTTGTTGCCGCACTAGAAGATGCCGGCCTAAAATTTATCGGCCCATGCTCCGGGACTCAAAGGGCTGCGGGTAAAAAAGACGAGGCCAAGAGAACAGCACTACAAGTTGATGTTTCGGTTACTCCAGGCATTGACAACGTTACCGCTCGCACATTACTGAAAAAACATAAAACTTTTGAACAATTAGTCGCTTTAGTTAAAGCCGAAGATCTTGATATTGATCAAGCTATCCTTGACAAAACTGACACACCGGTTGAGGAGCTCGCTGACATTATCCTGTTTGCTTCATACGCTAAAGGGATTGACCTTTTCTCCATCGAAGAACTTTGCGCGCAAGTTGAAGTAGAGTGTTTCGATATGTTCAAAAAATACCCTCGCGCCAGAATTCGTCTAAAAGCGATTGGTGGTGGTGGAGGTAAAGGGCAGCGGATTCTTGGTGCTTCCCTTCTTACAACCAAAGAGCCAACCGACAAACAGATAAATGAAGCCGCTGCTGATGCTCCAGGTTTAGTGCGCGAGATTCTTAACGAAGTTAAAACCAACGGTATCGGTGACAATAAAAACGTTTTAGTCGAATTGAATATTGAACAAACCCGCCATAACGAAATCCAGTTACTGGGTAACGGTAAATGGGCAATTGCCCTTGGTGGTCGTGACTGTTCATTACAGATGCATGAACAAAAGTTGCTAGAAATTTCGGTAACCCAAGAAAGCTTGCAAAGTGAAATTGCTAAAGCCAAAGAGGCTAAACTACCTAAGCAGCAAAAAGCGCTAGAAGAAGATCTTGTAGTCCTTAAACGGATGGAGGAAGAATCCGAACGTTTTGGTGAGGCAGTAGGCCTTGATTCAGCATCAACATTCGAATGTATAGTTGATGGTAACCGTCACTACTTCATGGAAGTTAACACCAGAATCCAAGTTGAACACCGAGTCACAGAGCTTGTATATAGTCTCAAATTCACCAATCCAGACGACGAAAAAGATTTCTTTATTGTGGAATCTCTAGTTGAAGCAATGGCTCTTTTAGCTCTCCATAAAGAGCGTTTGCCACGCCCAACTCGAGTACCACGATTTGGTGCCGGAGCTGAAGCCCGCCTTAATGCCACCGATAGCTCACTATCTCCAAGTGCTGGCGGTTATATTCGTTACTGGTCAAAACCGATTGACGGTGAAATTCGCGATGACCAAGGCATCTGTATTTCTAATCCAGATACCAAACAATTTATGCGCTACCACCTTGCTGGTGCTTACGATTCCAACATTGCCCTACTTTTAACAAAAGGCGATGATCGTATTACTAGCTATGACCATTTATCTAAAGTTTTGCGTAGCACAGTTCTACGTGGTTCAAACTTAGCTACTAACCTAGGCTTCCACTATGGATTAGTAAACTGGTTCATTGGTAACAATGTCATGGCTAAACCGACCACTCGTTTTGTTGTCCCTTACCTGACCTTGGTAGGTAAAATAAAAGAAGAGGCGCAAAAAATAGATGTTGTTTTTGCCTTTTTCGCCATGAAAAAGCACTACGCTAAAATTTATGCAGATGATAAAGACGCAGCTAAGGCAGCATCAGCGACACTTGATCGCAAAGGCACCTTACTAACCAGACCAATGGAGATGTTGCTGCAAGATCCACATAAACTATCTGGTTGGCTTAGCTTAAACCGAGAAAAGTTTAAGATCGAAAATGGTAAAATCATTTGGCTTTGCAACCCACTTGTCATCTTAGAAGAAACTTACGCCTTCTTGAATATGACATGGAGAGAAGAAGCACCTGCAGCTGAAGTTATCTGGACCCACGACCGAGATTTACTTGAGAACGCCCTCTCCTTTTATGCAGAGTTACGTAGCAAGTTTTCTTTGGGCAAAAAAGAATTCGTTAAACTTAATGGCATACTTAGCAAAGCGAAGCCACAAGGTGGTTACGATGCAGATACCTGGGCTAAAATTCAGGCGGCACACGTTGGCTACGAAATGGGCAATGAACTTCTAGGGATGCTTTGCTTAGTCGCAGACAAGACAAACTTCTACGACCTAAAAGTCGAAGATGACCTTGAAGTTACAATTCCAGAATACTTACATGACCCTGAGTTGCAAGCTGCAATGAAGAAGGTTCTAGTACCACCACCTGCGACTAAAGCTGATGAGGTTGTTACCCCAGGTGGCGGCATGTATTACGGTCAAGAAGCTCCTGGCATGCCACCTTTTGTCACCGAAGGGATGCACTTCGATAAAGGACAGCCACTGTTTATTCTTGAAGTAATGAAAATGTTCAACAAAGTTCCAGCACCATTTGCTGGTACCATTGATAAGATTATTATCGAAGGTGGAGATGGCACTATTGTTCAAAAAGGACAGCCATTGTTTAAAGTAACTCCAGACGAGAAATTTGTAGAAGTTGATCCAAAACAAGTAGCAAAGCAAAAACAAATTGTCACCAGTGAGTATCTGCAGGCAGCTTTATAGTCACCTACAGATAGGAATAACAACAAAAAAGGGTGGTATCTAAATAGATACCACCCTTTTTTGTTGTGCATTTTGAAAATTAAACGGTTGCTGACCACTGTCCGTGTAGGTTGCAATATTCACGTGCAGTAACAGTCGTAGCAGTAACATTGAAAGTAGCTTCTGCTGCTTCACCTGGCTGCAAAAATTTACGATAGAGTTTGCCATCAGCAAGCAGCTCAATCCACTCAATATAATGGGCATCTTCCATCGGATGAGCTACATCGCCAACCTTAACAGTTACGGTTCCGTCACCAATTACAATTACCGGAACATGCTTTTCTGTTGCAGCATCAACGGTATTTTCGGTCATCGCATCCATATTCTTACCACAGCAAACCAGAGCTCCGGCTCCGCCATGCATTACTTCAACAATATTTCCACAAATTTGACATTTATAAACTTCCAGACGTTTCGGCATTGGTAAATCCTCCTTGAGAGTTATGTTCTTTTCAGATTAAGACATGGCACAATTGATTACCATTTGAGTTATCATAACAGGTTTTTTAGATTTATCAAGTTCCGATATCTTTTTCATTATTTTTACTGACCAACACAGTTAAATTTATTATACTCGATTTAATTTAGTAGACTCTCTACCCTTCAGGTGAGGCCAGAACGTCCACTCGGAATAGTAATACCTTTGGAACTGTCTCAGGGCTCTGGTGTGCAAGCCCACATATTTAGTGGGACGCCTAATGGAGTTACAAACGGTTCCACCTCATTGACTCTCGATGTGAGTCCAATGACCCACGGTAGAGGTGGAGAGTCCAGTGCAAGAGAGCCCACAAGATGACTTGGGGCTCTTTTTGTTTACCTTACTAATTCAACCAGATTTAACATTTTTTTAATCTCGGAGGCTTAACTTGTCAGAATCACATCAACCTAACAACGATTACACTCGCCTAATAGTTGACGATAAAGAGATAATCCTTGTTGGCACTGCACACATTTCACAAGATTCTGTCGATACAGTTATAAGATCTATCGATGAAATACTGCCTGATGCCGTATGTGTAGAATTAGATGAACAACGCTATCAATCTTTAATAAATACTAAAGGATGGGAATCTCTCAACCTTAAGGATGTAATAAAAAAGCGGCAGATTCCTTTTTTACTTACCAACCTTGCACTCTCTTCATATCAAAAAAGAATGGGTCTACAAACCGGGGTAAAACCAGGAGCTGAATTAGCTGCAGCGGCTAAAAAAGCTGAAGAAATGGGTATGGTAGTTGAGCTGGTTGACCGTAACATTAGAACTACTCTGTTACGGGTTTGGCGTAAAACCGGACTTTGGAATAAAATGAAAGTCATAGCATCTCTGTTTGGTAGTTTATTTGAGAAACAGGAGCTAGACGAAGAAGAACTTGCCAAACTACGCGAAAGTGACACGCTTTCAAGTATGCTTGATGAGATGGGGAAATTATTACCATCAGTCAAACAAATATTAGTCGATGAGCGTGATACTTATATGGCTTATCATATCCGCAATGCGCCTGGAGAAAAAGTACTAGCAGTGGTTGGTGCAGCGCACCTGCCTGGTATCACCCGCATAATACAAGGTGAAGAAATTTCACCTAATACGATTAGTGATATTTCGGTAATCCCCCCCAAAACCACATTATCAAAAGCTATTCCTTGGTTAATACCTGGAATTGTAATCGCTCTATTTATTGGCGGTTTCTTTTTTGGAAATAGAGATCAACTTGCTAATGCTGCAGCAGCCTGGGTTCTAGCTAACGGATTATTTTCAGCGCTAGGAGCTATTTTAGCACTTGGACATCCACTAACAGTAATTAGTGCATTTATTGCAGCGCCAATAACATCGCTAAACCCAACCATAGGAGCGGGATTTATCACGGCTATGGTTCAAACGTTTGTTGCGGCCCCAACAGTACGAGATATGGAGCATGTTAGCGAAGACCTTGCTACAGTTAAAGGCTGGTGGAAAAATCGCTTAGCACGGGTAATGTTGGTATTTCTTTTTTCCTCAATTGGATCATCAATTGGTACCTTTGTCGCTCTTGGTTGGTTAAAAGAACTTTTCTAACAATATCCATTAATGCAACTAAACTTGATGCACATAGGAGCTTTATCTTGATTGGACGAAACCGCCAGCAAAAATTCTTTCGGCAAAACCCTTTGCGTGGCAATTCATTAGTACAAATCTTGATTTATACCAACCTAATTCTTTTCACCTTCATGGTGCTACATGGAACTATTTTAGGTACTGGAATGAACGCAATAATGCATCCATCCACACGCCTACTGGCACATTGGGGTGGACAATACTGGCCCTGGGTACTAGACAATGGTGAATGGTGGCGCTGCATTACGTATGCCTTTACTCACGGTGGAATAATCCATTTAGGCTTTAATATGATGGTTCTATATCAAATAGGACCACTACTTGAACTTGAAATTGGCTGGCAAAGATTGTTTGTTATCTACATTTTCAGTGCCATTATTGCCACCATTGCTGGACTTATTTGGCACCCTGCGACAGTAGTTGTTGGAGCTTCTGGCTCTATCTTCGGCTTAATTGGTTTTTCCATTAGTTACTATCACCGCGTAGGTGGTGGGATTGCCATCCAACGTCGCAATATGATGTTTCAATGGGCGGTAATGGCCTTTATTTTTGGAATTGTTGTTGGTGCTGATAATGCTGCTCACCTTGGTGGCCTAATTGGTGGCGCTGCAATCGGCTGGTTTCTGCCAACACAGATCAGAAATCAAAGAAAAACAGACAATTTTTTTCAATGGACTGCAATGTTTAGTGTTGTTATTACCGTAATTAGTATCCTCTTTATCCCTCTATCTTGGTTTATAAGCTAGGATTAATTATGGCCAAATTTAAACTACCTGCAACTCAAGCAATCAGAATGTTAAAACAAAACAAAGTTAAGTTTATACCCAAGCCATATAAATATGAAGATAAAGGTGGAACGCGGACTAGCTCTAGAGAATTGCAAGTTGATGAGCACATCGTCATCAAAACATTAGTGATGGAGGACGATCAACAATCACCATTTATTATTTTGATGCATGGCGATTGCGAAGTTTCTTTAAAACACTTGGCTAGGCAACTTAAAGTAAAAAAAATAACTCCTTGCAGCGCTGCCAAAGCTGATAACTGCACCGGCTATCAAACAGGTGGCATCTCACCATTTGGCACTAAACAGGAATTAGCAGTTTACATGGAAGAAACCATTGCCAATTTAGATAAGTTAATTATAAACGGTGGCAAGCGAGGGTTATTAGTAGAAATAACCCCTACTGATTTGATCAAAATCCTTAAACCGACACTAGTTTCGGTAGCCATCTAGGGAGAAAGGAACCCTCTATGATTACCCCCCGCTATGCAGAAGCTGCTACTGCTATCATGAATGCTCAAGCATTGATAATCACTGCTGGTGCCGGCATGGGGGTTGATTCTGGCCTACCCGATTTTCGCGGAGACCAGGGCTTCTGGAACTCCTACCCCATGTACGAAAAACTTGGGCTAAGTTTCATCCAAGCAGCAAATCCACAACATTTTGATGATGACCCACATTTTGGGTGGGGATTCTATGGACATAGAACCAACCTATATCGCAGTACAGTCCCTCATCAAGGCTTTAAATTACTGCAAAATTGGATTAAACAGTTTAACCTCGACCACTTTATTGTAACCTCAAATGTTGATGGCCAATTTCAAAAAGCTGGTTTTTCTCCAGAAAAAATAGTAGAGGTACACGGCTCAATCCACCACTTACAATGTACAACTCCGTGTCAGAGTACAATCTGGAAAAACAGTTTCGATTTCAATATCGATGTAACTACCATGCGCTCCCAAAATATCCCCTACTGCCACCATTGTCAAAAAGTTGCCAGGCCAAACATTTTAATGTTTGGTGACTATTCTTGGGTCTCAAGAAGAACAGCAATACAAGAAGAAAACTTTGACGATTTTATCCAAGCAAACGCTAACAATAAATTGGTAATAATTGAAATTGGTGCCGGAACAGCCGTTCCTACCATCCGCAATTTAAGCGAACGCCTAGGTAGCAAACAACTAGCTACTGTTATCCGAATTAACCCACGCGAACCACAAATTCATGCACCACATTTCTCCTTTGCTGGCGGAGCAATTGACACATTAACACTGATCCAAAATGAGCTCTAGCTTACCGTTGACATAAATTACTATTCATGTAATAATTAAAAAGATTCTAACAATAAGTCTGTTTGGAGAAATGTGTTATGTCACGAAAAAAAATGGGTGAAATATTAATTGACAATGAAATAATCTCTCAAGACGATTTAGACTTAGCTCTAACTCGGCAAAAAGATACCCATAAACCAATTGGCAAAATACTTGAAGATATGGACATTGTCTTGGAGGAAGATATTGCCAAGGCTCTTTCAACCCAATTTGGTTTTCCTTACGTCAAAAGGTTTTCTCGCCATAACTTTCCCCAAGAGGTAATAAATAAAGTCGATGCCGATGTTGCACTGGCACAACTTATTTTCCCCTTAAAAGTCGAGGACAAAACCCTTTACCTAGCCATGTCAAACCCTTTGGATATGGCATTACAGAGCGATTTATCATTCAAGCTTGGGTTAAGAATTTCTCCATGCGTGGCAACTCCTGAAGAAATAAAAAATGCTGTCAAAAAGTACTATTTAGCTGACATTCGTACCGAGAGTAAAAACGATAATTGCTTAATTCTTTTAGTAGATAACCACGACATATCCCTTAGCGCAACTGAAGCTGCACTTAACAAGGGAGGTTACCAGATTTACAAGGCTAAAAATGGTGCTGAAGGGATTAAGGTAGCAACTCAAATTCGCCCGAATCTGGTAATTACCGACATCGTCATGCCAAGAATGGATGGGATTGAACTATTCAAAGCATTGGGTGCAAACCGCGAAACAGAAGCTACTCCGGTAATAGCTTTATCGGCGAAGACATCGGCACAAGATGAGGCTGACTTGTTAGACTTAGGTTTTTTCGATTTCATTCCAAAACCCATTAATCCTACAC
>JADGED010000006.1:0-17436 GCA_016744555.1 Desulfuromonadaceae bacterium | reverse complement strand
ACTTAACTCTTATACAAAAAAAACAGCAAAAATCAACGTAATTTTACTTAATATCTCTATTATTTTTTGCCTTTTTTTTGTGCAAAGAGGAGAAACTCAGGCCGTTACAGGGATTTATTTGCGAACAATTGAGTTATACACAGCGCTATCAACAGTTGCTGTATACAACTTTAACAAAACCTCAAAGTCAAACAATTAATCCTTATTTTTCTTATACTTAGCCAGATCATACATTTCCCATTAAGAACCTACAACGCCACAATCTTCAACCTCACCGTGCAACTTTGCAAGCACATGTGCAAGTACAGGCTGAATAACTTCAAAATTCTCTTTAACTGCTTTAGGGCTACCGGGAAGATTAACAATCAATGTTTGCTTCCGCACCCCAACTACAGCGCGTGAAATCATTGCACGTGGAGTTATATTGAGGCTAGCAGCACGCATTGCTTCTGCCATCCCAGGAATTTGATACTCTAATACTTCTGCAGTTGCTTGTGGCGTTACATCACGAGGACTTACACCGGTGCCACCAGTAGTAACAATAAGGTCAAGATCAAGGTCATCAACCCAACTAGTCAAAATCATAACGATCTTATCCTTGTCATCGGCAACTATTTGATACCGTGCGACATTACCTATACTAGCAATCAAATCTCCCAAAAGAGTTCCACTTTCATCGACTCTTTCTCCAGAAGAACCTTTATCAGATAAAGTTAAAATACCAACTCGATAATTTTCAGTCTCCATCGCAACCCCCTTTAATGCTTTTTATTCATCAACATGCGTTTGGCATTGTTTATAATTGCCTGACCAACTTCACGACTCTTAGCCAATTCTCTTATATTTTTTTCACTTAAAAAAGACATAAATCGAACAGCTGTCTGCAACGGTGTCCGTGGGTGCATTATCAATGCTTTTTTTACATCTATCAATTTTACCCAATCACGATTAAGCAGTACTATACGAATCAACTCTTCTGGGGCACTGCGATTTTTTACCACAGCAATAACTTCACCTTCAGTAATACGAGGATTTTTAAGGACAGCAGTATTTACCTGCTTGTTTGATTCCCGGATCAACAAACTTCGCCATTCCTTATCCCCCGTTAAAGCCATTTTAATCTTTTCAGAAACCGCCATCTCTTGCAATTCTTGATACTTTGAAAGACTTTGCTCCTCAACGTCTTCATCAAATTCCTCATCGCTATTGCCATCACCGCTGTCTTCTTCTTTCTCAGTCGGCACCTTTGGTGCAGGAATTGGTTCTGGCTCAACGACAGGCTCTACCCAACCGAGGCGAATCTTCATTGATTTACTAGCGCTAGGATTACCTATAATAGCGGTGCGTAATGCGTCGGTTTTACGCATCACCTCATCGTTGTGAGAAATCATATCCAATACATCACCACTACTTTTTTCGGCTAAAAACATCAGACTCTTAATCCCAATCATCCGATGAATCAATGCTGCTTGCATAACCACAGTGTCGCGATAACGTAATCTAACAATTAGGTCAATAATTGAAGGGTGAAGTTCTTTTTGATTTAAGGCAGATAAGATTATTTGTGCTGGAAGTGTCTCAAGAGTGCTTAAAGCCTCAGCCTTAAGTTCTTTCTGTTCACCATGATAAAAAACAAATAGAACGGTAATTAAGTTAGGGCCAGACATAGGCAAGGCACCACGTGCGGCTGCAAGTCGCACACTATGCCCACCCCACTTACTCATTATTTTGGCAACTTCTGCCGGTATGACTATTTTAACTTTTTCACTATCTGCTAAATTTTCTGACAAATTGACCTCACTCTTTCTCTTCCAATCGCACTGAATAACCTAAGTCGATAATATGTGCCATAACTTCACTAGCAGTTCGCTTGTCTGCCTGCAAAACCTTCAACATAGTCCCATCCATAACAACACTAATAGGAACTAACTTTACTACTATATTTTTAGCGGCTAAGTCATCCTGTAATGATTTTGCACGCCATTGCTGATGAAACGACCCAACGTAAACTGCTTTCTTATCATTTTCAGGCAATGTAAATGTCGATTTAATGCTTTGTTTCAAAAACAAGTAACGAGTCTCAGCCTCTGCAATACTATATACCCCTTCAAGCAGCCTAACCATTGTCACCGGCCCTTTCCCACGGTTTACCTGAGGTTGAAAACCCAACTCTTGTAATTTTTTGGTTGCCTGCTTAACATCATCAGAATGGATAAATGGCCCGACTTCAATAGTGAAAATTTTAGGTTTTATTGCAGCAATATTCTTCTGATCTAAAGTTCCGATTGCGCCTGCAGTACCACTATCCACACTAACAGCAATTTTTTCACTTCTTATTATCTCCTCTTCCACCTTATCACTATCAACTGCTACCCTTTCTGGCACCACCATCCTTACAGGGGCAGTTGGTTTTACTTTAGCCACTGTAGTCACAACTGGAGTCAATTGCTGCAAATAATAATAACCTCCTGCGACAGCAATGATAGTTAAGATTAAAAGTAAGATAATACTTATTGGTTTTCCACTTTTCTTAACTTTAACAACTCTAACTTCGTCAGCAGCAATCGCTGCAATAGTTCTCGACGTAGAGTCGTCCATAAGCAGCGCTTCAGGACTAGTAGGTTGACCATCAATATTACTACCTTTGTCGTTCACAGACTTCACATCATCGCTTGAATCACCCGTCTTACCATTGGACATCTACTAACTCCCGCACTACATCAGTTGATATTATTATAGCCATGGGATGCCAAACGTCGTGCTCGACATCCCATGGATATACTTATTCCTTATTCATTTCTTCTAGTATTTTAGCTGTCTGATGGGTTGGAACTTCTTCGTACTTACTAAATTCCATTGAAAACATCCCTCGGTCAGAAGTCATTGAGCGCAATTCTGGGGCGTAACGCAACACCTCAGACATTGGAACTTCGGCCATAATAACTTGGCTACTGGCCTGTGGCTCGACTCCCACAACTTTTCCTCTACGCGAGTTTAGATCACCAATAACATCACCCATGCAATCATCGGGAACAGTAATCTCTATCGACATAATTGGCTCCAGTAATACCGGTTTACAAGCTTCCATGGCTTTTTTAAACGCCATAGACCCCGCAACTTTAAAAGCCATTTCGGAAGAGTCTACTGAGTGGTGGGAACCATCATAAAGGGTTATTTGAACGTCAACTACTTGGTTTTTTGTTAACGGCCCAGCCTTCATAGCTTCAACAATACCCTTGTCAACAGCAGGTATGTAGTTTCTTGGCACGACACCACCAACTATTTTATCAACAAATTCGTATCCACTTCCACGCGGAAGGGGTTTTACTTCAATCCAGACATCACCAAATTGCCCCTTACCACCAGACTGCTTCTTATATTTCCCTTGAACCTTTGTCGCAGCCTTAATAGTCTCCCGGTAAGGCACTTTAGGTTCACGCAAAACAATTTCAGCACCATATTTTCGATGCAAACGTTCAACCGCTACTTCTAAATGGACTTGCCCCATTCCGGACAACACCATCTCTTTGGTCTCGTCATCGCGGGTAATGCGCAAAGTTGGGTCTTCTTCCATTAAACGTTGCAAACCGGTGTAAATTTTATCTTCATCACCCTTGCCCTTACCCTCTAAAGCAAATGAAATAATAGGCTTAAGGGGGACAAGAGGCTCATACATAACCTGATTCTTCAAATCACACAGGGTGTCACCAGTAGCAGTAACTTTTAACTTTGGAACAGCAATGATATCTCCAGCAGCAGCTAATTTTATGGGACTTTGTTTTTTACCCTCAAGTTGGAAAATATTGCTAATTCGCTCTTTTTCGTCTTTATTCGGATTAAAAACAACAGTATCGCCAGTCAAAGTCCCTGAATAGATACGCATCAAAGTTAACTTCCCGGCATACGGGTCATTAATAGTCTTAAAAACCATGGCAGAAAAAGGATCTTCTTCACTTGGCTGACGTTCAATAATATCTTCAGAAAAAGGTTTAATTCCGACCTGCATCCCTTTATCTATTGGAGAAGGCATACAAGCAACGATGTAATCAAGAAGTTGCCTTACACCGATATTTGCCGTAGCGCTACCACAGAAAACAGCGGTAAAAACACCAGTTAATACGCCTTCGCGTAAACCGGTCATAATTTCAGTTTCTGTTAGTTCTTCGCCATCAAGATATTTCTCCATCAAATCATCGTCGGCCTCAGCAATAGCTTCGAGAAGTTGCTCGCGTAAACGCTCAGCTTCGCTTTGGTATTCGGCCGGAATAGCGACTACATCGTAGGTCCCTTTTTCATCAAACTTATAAATCCTGGCTTCCATCTTTATCAGGTCAATAGTACCCTTGAACTCAGTCTCGGCACCAATTGGCATGGTTACAACCACGGCGCGCGCACCTAGAGACTTCTCCATATCATCGACCGCTTTTAGAAAGTTGGCCCGATCCTTATCCATTTTATTAACAAAAGCGATACGGGGAACTTCAAAATTGTCGCACCATTTCCAAATTTGAGCTGTTTGTGATTTGGTTCCAGATATTGCCGAAACGATAACTACGGCACCACCAAGAATGCGCAAACAACGACGGGTATCGTGTAAAAAATTGCTCACTCCAGGAGTATCTACGATATGGAGGCTATGATCATTCCAAAGACAGTGATTAAGACTAGAGTTAAGGGTAGCTTGGCGCTTGATTTCCTCCTCCTCAAAATCCATCGCCGATGTTCCGTTATCAACCTTGCCCAACTTATCGGTCATACCGGTGTTAAACAGAATTGCTTCAACCAGCGACGTTTTACCGGCGCTGTTATGAGCCACAATTCCAAGATTTCGCAATTTTGTTGTGTCGTACTTACCCATGAATCGCTCCTTTTTCAGAAAAAGTCAGCCACCAATGTTCCGCAGCAACAGCCAGACAAATTGTCTATAAATTACAATTTCTTTCGTACAGTATCCTTAATCCCTCTAAAGTTAGAAATGGTTCTACTTGATCAATACTAGCGGTTGCTGCAGCAATTGGTGCTGCTAGCCCACCGGTTGCAATTACTTTTGTAGTTGCCGGCAACTCTTTTTTCATCCGCCCGACAATACCTTCGACCAAACCTACATAACCAAAAAAAATTCCAGCCTGCATACTACTTACAGTATTCTTGGCAATTACTTGATCTGGACTAGTAAATTCTACCCGAGGCAATTTACTTGCCCGCTCAAACAATGCATCGGCAGAAATACCTACCCCAGGGGCTATTGCTCCACCCTGATAGCTACCATCAGCCGAAATAACATCAAAAGTTGTTGCGGTACCAAAATCAACAGCTATTAGACTGCATCTAAGCTTTTCATATGCGGCTACAGCATTTACTATACGATCAGCTCCAACTTCACGAGGATTTTCGTACTTAATTGGCATACCAGTCTTCATACCTGGGCCAACTACATAAGGTGTCAGCTTGAAATAACCATTACATAGCCCAGAAATTGTATCCAACATTGATGGCACTACACTCGATACAATTACCGCATCGAGATCGCTAAATGCTAATCCCTTTAAACGAAATAGCTCATTTATCAACATGGCATATTCATCGACAGTACGATATTTGTCGGTACCTACTCGCCAGTCAGTGATAAGTTCCTGTCCAGCGTAAATTCCCAATACCGTATTGCTATTACCTACATCAATAACCAACAACATAATATCAACCAACTCCTACCTAAATAAAACCTATAGTAACCGCACATCGCCAGCGAGTATTCGCTGAACAGAACCATCGTTTAACTGCACTCGCAGCGCCCCGTCAGTATCTAGGCCAACAACTGTTCCGCAAGTTACGGATTTTCCACCATCAACTTCAATGTTGCGATTCATAATATTACACAAAGCTTCCCAGCGATTACGAATAGGAGAAAAGCCCACTTCTAAAAGTTCGCCATAATATGCATCAATTTTTTTCAGTAGTGTGCGCAAAAAAAGCAATCTATCTACGACTATACCAGTTTCTAAAAATGCTGATGTCGCTCTATAGTTTAGTTCGCTTGGAAATTGCTCAGCCAGCATATTCAAATTTATTCCGATACCAAGCACAACAAAATGTATTTGCTCAGTTTCAGCATTCATTTCGTTAAGCAGTCCACATATCTTAGCCCCATCGACAAGAATGTCATTTGGCCACTTCACTTCAGCACCTAAATTACAAATTTCGTTGAGAGTTTCTGCAACTGCAACGGCTGAAAGGAAGGTTAATTGAGGGGCTTGTTGAATTGGAATTTTAGGGCGCAAAACTATAGAACAATATACATTAACTCCGGGTGGAGATTCCCAGCAACGCCCTAACCGTCCTCGACCTGCTGTTTGCCGGTCGGCAACAATAACAGCACCTTCGTCGGCACCTGCTTCGGCCACTTGCTTAGCTAAAGCGTTTGTAGAATCGACCTCAGCATGGGTAACAACGGAATTACCAATCACACTAGTAGCAAGATCATGCTTTATTTCAGCAGCTAGCAATCGGTCTGACGCTCCCAAGAGGCGATATCCCTGCGACGATTTTGCCTCTATTTCAAAACCCATATTGCGCAATGTTTTAACTTGCTTCCACACAGCGGCACGAGAGATATTCAACAAACGGCTAATTTCCTGCCCAGACAAATATTTATCGGTATGGTCACGAAATAGCTCAAGGATTTTATTGCGTGTTGACAAAGGCAGTTCCAATTAATTGAATAACATAGAAATATCAGATGCCACGACTGAGTGAGTTAAAGCACCGACAGATATAATATTAACACCAGTTTCAGCGATATCACGTACACGTTCTAAATTAACCCCACCGGAAGCTTCAACTAAAGCGCGTCCAGCAATCAAATCTACCCCTTGGCGCATTTCGTCTAAGCTCATATTATCTAACATTATAATATCTGCTCCGGCAGCCAAAGCCTCTTCAACTTCGCTAAGATCACGAGTCTCTATTTCAATTTTAAGAGTATGCGGAAGCTGTTGCTTGGCACGTTTAATTGCAGCTGTAATGCCGCCCGCTGCAGCAACATGATTCTCCTTAATCAAAACCCCATCAAACAATCCAATACGATGGTTGCGACCACCACCCATGCGTACCGAATATTTATCTAAGGCACGCAACCCAGGAACCGTTTTGCGTGTATCAACAATTATTGTATCGGTACCTTCAACTTCGGCAACATATTTTGCCGTGAGACTTGCAATAGCACTCATCCGTTGCAGTAAATTCAAAGCCACACGTTCGCCTTGTAATAAAACTGAAGCCTTACCTTTGATCCAAGCAAGAACCTCACCTTTACGAACAGTCTCACCATCGGTCATAATTTTTTCAAAGCTAGCCGTTGGATCAAGCTGCTGAAATACCGCAGCTGCAACATCAATCCCCGCTAAAGTAAAATCTTCCTTGGCAACTAATTGCGCACGGGCAACAGTCTCACTGGCAACCGTCACCTCAGTAGTAACATCACCTAGACCAATATCTTCTACCAGGGCGGTACGGATAATACGCTCAATTTCAAACTGCATTATTCAAAGCTCCACAAAGGCAATTAAAATAGCAAATAACAGTGCTATTATTAAAGAAAACTGTTCTGTAGCTATAGCATAACGCCCAGTGCTGTCGCAACCGAAAATCCTCATGAAACACAGCAAATCTCCTTTACATTTCCATTACTTGTGGTAAAAATATTATTTCAAATTGCTGCAACATAAAGGAGAAACCCATGCGCCGTGCAATTATCATTCTAATCGTAACAATTGCCGCCTTATTAAGCGGTTGCGTAAGTAAAAATACCCACCAACAGAAGCTTAATGAAATAGACCTACTCTCACAAGATATCGACAACTTAAAAGAATCTAAAGCTGACCTTAATAAGGACAAAATTGAGCTTCAAGAAAACCTATCTAAGCTCAATGGGCGTCTCGTTGCCTCGCTGCAACAAAATTCAAAGCTGCAACGTGACCTTCTTGCTGCTAATGCAAATCAAGAGCGCCAAGAGGGGAATCTCTCTAAACACCAACAACAATTATCTGACCTTCAACAAACCAACGAACAGTTATTAACCACAGTTGAAGAACTTAATTATTCTTTGGAAAAAGAGAAAATTGCCAAAGAAGCGCGATTGGCTAAGATAAAAAATACCTATGACCAACTAGTTGGAGCTCTTGAAAGTGAAATTAAACGTGGTGAGCTAACAATTTCAAACTTGGAAGGCCAGTTATCGGTCAATCTACTTAATCAAATATTATTTGATTCGGGAGAAACTGCTATAAAAAAAGAGGGCAAAAAAGTCCTCAAAAGCCTCGGTGATGTGTTAGGTAAATTTCCCGACAAGGCTTTACAGATTGCGGGACATACAGACAATGTGCAAATTAGTGCCAGCCTAAAAGAGACATATCCTTCTAACTGGGAGCTTTCTACTGCCCGTGCAACCAGCGTTGTCCATTTTTTGCAGCAACAAGTAGGTCTACCCGGGGAGAGAATGATAGCGGCTGGATATAGTGAATACCGCCCTATTGCTAGTAACGATACAATTGAAGGCAAAGCTGAAAATCGGCGGATACAGATTTTGCTGGTACCGCTTAAATGATAAGCATTGAACAACAAGTGCAGGTATTCGCTCCCGCACTTGTTGTGTTTTAAAAAAAATAACAACCAAAACCTTCGGTTAGCGGGCCGACTGCCGCCGTCATTTTCTTTGAATCGCAAAGAAAACGAAGCAAAAGAAACTCTTTTTATTTCTGTCGCATCAGTCTCTACCACTTCTCAATGTTCACTATTAGAAAACACTCCTCCACTGCGTTGAAGCTCTCCTAGTTTGCTAACAGGTGTCGTAAAGTTAAAGCCAATAGAATTGATAGAGTTCGTTCGTCGCCTAACGATCCGTACCGTCTCTAATGGCGAACAAATCATGGGCAAATGCAAAATCAAAAGCAGTTGTTTCATGGAAGGAACCTGCCAAAGGCAGGCAAGGAGGTCGGGCACCTTTTTCTGCATACTCTTTTGTGGTGTACAAAAGAGTATGGCGACGGCGGGGGGGCAACCCCGCTATCTTGGTTGTAAAGCTACTAGTCGAAAACTAATCATCACTCACGAAACTATCGACTAAATCGATTCAACAACAACGCCGCCGGAATTGTCCCCATGGCAAACACAACACAGTATTTATACGTTTGCTCCAAACCAATCCAATCACCAACATAACCCAGTACAAAAACTATTACTGAACCTACGCCAAAATTTATAAACATATACATGCTGTTCATAAAGGTTGGCATATTCGAATCGGTATCTTGAATACTCGCCATCAATACTGGCCCTGAAGCAAATAAGAACAAACCTAGAACACCAAGCAAAACTATATTATGGGTAAAGACAAATAAGGCCATAGTTATAACTGCACCGATACTGGAAAAAACCAGTGTACTTTTACGACCAATTTTATCTGAAATACTACCGGCACAAAATGTTCCGATCACACCAAAAAACTGCAGCACCGATAATGAAATACCTGCATACCACAACGATTCCCCTTGTCCGGTTAAGTAAACCGGAAGATATAAAGTAAGGGCACTTTTCATTGCAGCTTGAAAACTTATAAATGCTGCAATTACAGTAAAGTAAGGCCAGTACTTGCGCAATATTTTGCGGGTATCTCCAATCTCCTTCTTCTTACTAAATTTTCTATCCCCATCAATATTTTTAAGTTTTACATACAAAACCAGTGAAGCGATAATCCCTAATGGGATGAGGCGATAAATCTCCTCTAAGCTCCAATACGAAACCGCTGAGATAACCAATAGTGGGCCAACGGTTCGGGCGAGTTCTCCCCCGACCATAAAGAAACTCATCCCAGTACCAACCCTATTTCCGGAGGCTTCTTTAACTAATACCGGTGATGGCACATGAAAAAGGGCAGCGGAAATACCGGAGACGAACAGCAGAATAAATAACATTGCAAACGAATTTGCCAGCCCGATCAAACCCATACTGATTGCGGTTATAGCTGGGGTAAGAATAACAAAATACTTAATCCCGGTTTTTTCGGCCAACAAACCCAAAAAAGGATTAAAAAGCGCTGGAATCCGTCTAATAATATCGAGAAATGCGGTCATGGATAGAGACATGCCGAGCTTTTCGATCAATAACGGCAACAACGGCGCTAAAAATGCCGAAAAAGTGTCGTGGGCAAGGTGGGCGGCTGACAAAATAAACACGTCTGATTTCTGAAATTCTGCAGCTTTCTTTTCGCTATGTTTCATATCTAATAAATCCAGAGCTTAATAATTGGTTTTGTTTTAATAGTAAATAATAAGGAATAATCGTCAACAGATCCTACGTCCACGACTCCGCTCGGCTTTGCTGCCTGAGTCAGTAGTGTTAAATTTGCCTCGAGAGCTAGATTTACCGACGTTTCGCCTTTAGCGAGCACTACCATCATTCACGTCAGTCTGCGGCACTACCGGTTTATTCTTTTTCGGTTTCTTTGGTTTTACCCGTGTTTGCCTAGTTAGCGGCACTTTGTGGTTTGGTACAAAGCCAGTTTCGACTTCACGCACCAATGTTTGTTGAATCAAGGATTCAATGGCAGCCAGAGACTTAACTTCGTCGGCACTTACCAATGAAAGCGCCTCACCTTTCAGCCTAGCACGGCCAGTACGGCCTATGCGATGGACATAATCTTCGGGTATTTTAGGTAAATCAAAATTGATTACATGGGGCAATTCATTAATATCCAAGCCCCGAGCAGCAATATCTGTAGCTACCAAAATACGCGTCTTATTAGCTTTAAAATCTTTAAGGGCACGAGTTCTTAACCCCTGGCTCTTATCGCCATGGATTGCAACAGCGGAGATATTGTCACCTTTTAACTGTCGTACCAATTGGTCTGCCCCTTTTTTAGTCCGGACAAAAACTAAAACTTGCGACCAATCGTTATTACGAATCAAATGGCTAAGAAGTTCGGGTTTCTTGCTTTTATCAACTTCATAGACTAATTGTTTAACCGTTTTCGGCGCTGAGTTTCTGGCACTTATCTCGATACGCAACGGATTCTTTAATAGCCCTCGGGTTAAATCGTCGATAGCGGGAGAAAACGTAGCAGAAAAAAGTAAATTTTGTCTCGATAGCGGCAGCATCTTAAGAATTTTGTCGATTTCGACCCGAAAGCCCATATCCAACATTCGATCGGCTTCATCCAGTACCAAAATCTCTACCTGCCCCAACTTCACAGCATTTCGTTTGCATAAATCTATTAAACGCCCTGGAGTAGCAACGAGGATATCAACCCCGCCACGCAATTTCATCATCTGCGGATTTATCTTCACGCCACCGTAAACAACACATGACTTAAGCGACAGAGATTTGCCATAGGTTGCAACACTGTCAGCAACTTGAACCGCCAATTCACGGGTGGGCGTCAATATCAGCGCTCGAATATGGTTAGACCTTACTGCTTGGCCTCCACTAAGTTGCTGCAATATCGGCAAAACAAAACTTGCGGTTTTACCCGTCCCAGTTTGTGCCGTTGCCATAACATCACGACCAGAAAGGACGGCTGGAATCGCCTGTTTTTGAATTGCAGTAGGGGTTTTGTAACCAATTTCAGCGCAGGTACACTGCAAATCAGCGGCTAATCCCAAGGGAATAAATGACATATAGATTACTTTTAAAGTATGAGGAGATATAACGAAATAGCCACAAAAACTAGTACTAGAGTAGCTACAATTATAATAAGAAGAGAATAGATAGATTTTTCATCTTTGCTCTTTTATTGATAAATATAGTTATAATTTTGTTGGTAATTTTCTACCAGAGTGATTACTCTCATAATTACACCCTTACTCTATTGACTACAAGGACGAATTAGACCAACAGCAATGAATTATTCTTCCAGCCCTACCACAACAAAACTCCACCCAGTATTCCGCTGGGCATTACTAAGCATCGGTATAATTGCTGTTGTCTTCGCAATTATCGGGATTTTTCTGCCGGTGCTACCAACTGTACCATTTTTGCTCCTTGCCATGGGCTGTTTTGCCCGCAGCTCTGAACGCTTTTACCTCTGGTTAAGCAATCATACCCACTTAGGGCCAATAATAAATCCCTACTTACATGGCAAAGGAATTCCACGGGCGAATAAAATTAAAGCAATTACCCTTATCTGGATTAGCATTACCTTTTCAGCGGTTTTCTTAATAAATATCATTTGGGTGAAGATTTTACTTATTACTATTGCAATTGCAGTAACCGCCTATTTGCTTTACCTGCCAACTGCGACAGAACAAGACAACGGCAATTAATACAACTACTAGACGCAACAGTTTTTATAGTTATTGGAGCTCAAGATGAAAAAAGAAAAAATTCTCTTCCTTTGTACCGGAAATTCGTGCCGCAGCCAAATGGCCGAAGGGTGGTGTCGCCACCTGCAAGGAGACAAGTACGAGGTCTACTCTGCCGGGATTGAAACCCACGGTTTAAACCCGAATGCAGTTAAAGTGATGGCGGAAGCTGGTGTTGACATTTCCAGCCATAAAAGTCAGCTAGTTAGTGAATTTGCCCAACTCCATTTTGATGTCGTGGTAACCGTATGTGGCCACGCCGATGAACATTGCCCTATGTTTACCAATGCAACAAAGGTAATCCATGTGGGTTTTGAAGACCCACCGGCACTGGCAAAACTGGCAAAAACTGAAGCGGAAGGCCTTGAGCATTACCGTAGAGTGCGTGATCAAATTAAAGTCTTTATTACGGATATGCCTGAGACGTTAGCAATTTAGCTACCTAGGCGGATGATGGTAACAACTAACAGCCCCATCATCCGCCCGACTGGGCACCTTATCCCTTAGGGAGAAGGGTCTTTTTCCACCATGTTCACCATTATCAACTTAATTTTGCGGCTATAAATGCTGTGGTCCAAGCAGCTTGAAAATTATACCCTCCAGTGATGCCATCAATATCTAGCACTTCACCGGCAAAATAGAGATTGTTACACAGCTTGCTCTGCATGGTTTTAAAATTGACACTTTCTAGACTCACACCACCGCAGGTGACAAATTCATCACGAAACTGCGTCTGACCATTGACCGCATAACTATCATTAGTAAGCAAATTGGCTAGCCGATTTAAACCGTTCTTACCTAACTCTCCCCATTTTTTGTCGACCGGAAACTCTCCCCTGTTTAGCAGGGAACTCCACAACCGTTCTGGCAGTGCAAAAGGTCTATAATTTGGTAAAATCTTTTTCGGATGATCACTACAAATCTGTCTTAATTGGGCAATGACAACATCGTAATTTTGCACCCCAGTCCAGTTAACTTGAACCTTAAAATTGTATTTTTTTTCACTTAAATCTCGTGCCGCAAATGCCGACAACTTTAAAATTGCTGGACCACTCATCCCCCAATGGGTAATCAATAGAGGACCAGCAGCCTTAAACTTAGCCCCTTGAATACTCACCAAAGCATTCTCAACCACAATCCCCATTAAATCGGCAACATCTTCATCGGGCATTTTAAAGGTAAACAAAGAAGGTACCGGCGGCGCAATTTTGTGCCCTAGATGCTCCAACCAAATCAAACCACTGCGCTTAGGCGAACCACCGGTAGTAACAATGACCTTATCGAACCCTCTAGGCTGCTGCCCTTGATTGACAAAATCTAGTTGTAACTTTTCTGCAATAGGCGTTATTGCGCTTACTGTACAACCGCGTTTAATCTCAATTTTCAACTTACAGGTTGCAGCGGTAAAACAATCGATAATAGTTTGAGAATCTTGTGAAACGGGAAAGACACAATTATCCTCCTGCACCACCAGCGCTACGCCACGAGCTTCAAGCCATTGCATAATATCGTGATTACTAAAAGATCGAAACGCTCGCTTCAAAGCAGTACCACCACGTGGGTAGGCAGCAGCAAGCTCACTTATTTCACTACACCCATTGGTAACATTGCACCTACCACCGCCAGATATTTTGACCTTAGCTAAAACCTTGTCAGACTTTTCAAAAATAACAACTTTAGCGTTTGGGTAATTCTCTTTGACATTAATCGCCGCAAAAAAACCAGCAGCTCCTCCACCAACTATAGCAACATCCATATTATTACCCTTATGCTACTTAATAAGTTCAAAACTTGACCTTAATTTTATTACCACAATTTTTGCTTAAAATAATATGCCTATTACTTGTAAACTTTAGCAACCGCAATCAACTTATCTCTATTGACACCTTGCCTACAGATTGAATAAACTCCGCCACACTTTTAAGCTTTATCAAGGAGAAACAATATGAGCAATTGTCCGTGTGGTAGCGACCAAGAATATAGCGCCTGCTGTGAACCAATCATCGGTGGAGAAAAGACCGCTGAAACCGCAGAACAAATGATGCGTGCACGCTACAGCGCCCACGTAAAGGTTGATGTCGATTTTATCTATAACACTACCCACCCAGCGCATCGGGAAGGCTACGACCATAAAGGAACTAAAACCTGGGCAGAAAATTCTGATTGGGCCGGTCTACAAATTATAGAGACTACCGCTGGTGGAGCTGACGATGAGACCGGTGAAGTAGAATTTATTGCCAGCTTCCGCGATAAAGAAGGTAAGCGCAATCACCACGAATTGGGCCATTTTGTTCGCGAAAAAGGGCAATGGTTATTTACCGATGGCGACATGGTTAAGCCAAAACCAGTCAGCGTTACCAAAGTTGGCAGGAACGATCCATGTACCTGTGGAAGTGGAAAAAAATATAAAAAGTGTTGCGGCAAATAAGAACTTAAATAGAGATACTAACCATATTGAACCAGAACATTTAAACTGGTTCAATATGGTTTATCCACCCAGATAAGCCTTCTTCACTTCAGGGTTATTCAGTAGCTCTGCCCCAGTCCCTTCAGCAACAATATTACCAGTATCCATAACATAACCACGATGAGCCAAATTAAGGGCAAGGTTGGCATTTTGTTCAACAAGTAAAATTGTCAGACCTTCCTCATTTAACTGTTTCAGTTTACGAAACAGTTCATACTTAAGGACTGGCGCCAGCCCCATACTTGGTTCATCAAGGAGGAGAACCTTACAGCCGGTCATCAAAGCACGCCCGACAGCAAGCATTTGCTGCTCACCACCACTTAGTGATTCACTGCGTTGCGTCCTACGTTCTTTGAGTCGTGGAAACAGATCAAATATGTGCTCATATTCTTTATCTAAATCAGCACCTTTTTCTCTGGCATAAGTAGCAAGCTTCAAATTTTCCATAACGGTTAAGTTACCAAAAATCCTACGCCCCTCTGGCGACAATGCGAGATGAAGGTCTTTCACCACATCACTCGGCTTAGTAGCAAGGATAGACTCCCCTTTAAACTTGATATCGCCTGCAATAACCCGCGGCGCTTCCGGTGGTGGCAGGCGAGTGATAGTATGCATACAGGTAGTCTTCCCTGCACCGTTAGCACCAATAAGAGTGACAATTTCGCCTTCATTTACATGAAAGCTAATGCCATGTAGTGCCTGAATGTTTCCATACTTAACTTCTAAATTTTCAACTGACAATAACATCAGATATTATCATCTCCCAAATAAGCAGTCATAACGGCAGGATCATTTCGCACATGCTCGGCACTTCCCTCAGCAATGGTTTCACCGAAATCGATAACCTTAATTTGCGTGCACAGCTCCATCATTACATCCATGTGATGCTCAATCATCCAGATGGTGACATCAAATGTTTCATGAATCCAACGGATAAGACGAATCAACTCTTGGACATCAGCAGAGTTTAAACCTGCAGCTGGTTCATCGAGCAATAACAATTTCGGATGACTTGACAAAGCACGGGCAATCTCTAATTTACGCTGAATTCCATAGGGTAGATTTTTCGGAAAGTCGTCTGCATATTTTTTTAAATCAAAAATATCGAGCAATTCAGACGCTTCTTTGGTAACTTCCTCTTCCCGCTGCTGATAACGTTTAGTCCGGATAGCACTATGAAAAAAACCATAATTCAACTGTGAATGTTGGGCTACCCGGATATTATCAAGGACAGTCATGTCATTCCACAAACGAATATTCTGAAAAGTTCTAGCAGTACCAAGTGAAGTTACCTTATGTGGCTTTAAACCAGCCGTAGGAACTCCATCAATAAAAATTTCACCTTCACTCGGTTGGTAAAAGCCGCTAACTAAATTAAAAATAGTTGTTTTACCTGCACCATTCGGTCCGATCAAGCCAGACAACTCATTTCTTCCCAACTTTACATTAAAATCAGAAACAGCCTTCAGGCCGCCAAAAGTCTGGGTTAATCCTCGAATCTCCAAAACTGGAGAAGTATTTGTCTTTGGTTTTGTTTGCATCATTCAATAAACCTTGTTGCCCCTTGTAATGGCTGGCAATACAACTCTATTTAAAGCGATAAAATTTCTTCAACCGAGGAAAGATATCTCCCAATTCCCGATTTCCCATAATACCTTCAGGACGGAACTGCATTAGTAAAATCAAAAGCAATGGGATTAAGACCCACCTCCACACTTGACTGATATCATAATCTGGAGAGATAAGGTTCAACTGATGGGCAAAATCATTAATCATCGGCAGGACAAATCGGAAACTCTCTAACAATACAGTAAAAAGTATTGCCGACAAAATTGAACCAGAAAGAGACCCCATGCCGCCAAGGTAAACCATGACCAACACTTCTGTTGATTTCATAATATTAAAGCTACCGGGGTTTACATAACCAAGGATGTAAGCAAACAATCCACCAGCAATACCAGCCAATCCAGATGAAAGCATAAAAGTAATAGTTTTCATCTTGTTGGTATTAACACTCATAATTTCAGCAGCAACCTCGTCCTGACAAATAGCAGATACCCCTTTGCCAAAGGTTGATGAAACATACCTGCGGATTACCCAGACACTAAAAACGGTAAAGATAAATACCCAAATTGGCATCCACGGAAGTTCAGCTACATCTTCCATCGAATTAACTAGCCGCTTCATCCCCATAAAACCGCGCGAACCACCTATCGAGCCAATATTTTCAATGGTACTAATAATAATAAAGTTGGCGGCTATAGTGATAATTGCTAAATAATCACCACGAGTTTTATATGATGGCACCGCTACCAAAACCCCAGCAATGGCTGCAGCAATCCCGCCAGCGATGATTATAAAAGGAAACGCATACAAGGCATAATCTGGATTTAAAACAGCGGCACCAAATACCTTATCTTTAGCGAACAACCAAACGCCGAGCAGCGATGAGACATAAGCACCAACGCACATAAAGCCAGCATGGCCACAAGAGAATTCCCCCATATAACCATTGACCAAGTTGAGGCTGGTCGAGAGGATAATATTCACCCCCATAAACATCAAAACCGAAATAATATACAGATTTAGATACTCTTGATAGGCTACATAGGTAAT
>JADGED010000069.1 GCA_016744555.1 Desulfuromonadaceae bacterium | reverse complement strand
GTTGAAGCTACCCATTTTTCTACTGGGGATGACTTAGAAGAAGCGGCACGTATGCTCAAACCATCTCACGATGATAACATGTTAGATGTTGCTTGTGGTGGCGGTCATATGGCCCTTTTCTTTGCGCCAATGGTAAGACAGGTAGTTGCTTCTGACCTTACCATGCAAATGCTCAAAAAAGCTCAAGAGCATATTGCCGACGAAGGTCAGGTTGACAATGTTGTCTTTAGGGAAGCTGATGCTGAAGACTTGCCGTTTCCGGCGGGTTCGTTTACCTTACTCACTTGTCGCATTGCAGCCCACCACTTTGAGGATGTTCCGCAAGCTTTACGCGAATTCCACCGGGTACTACGTCGTGGTGGTCGCATGATGATAGTGGACACGTTGATACCTTCAGACCCGGAAATTGCTGAGTTTTTTCAAACCATGGAAAAAATGCGCAACCCAACTCACTTACGCCCTTTTAGCGAATCTGAGTGGACCGAAATGATCAACAATTCTGAACTTATTTTACAAGAGATCCAAGTAGTTTCAAAAACCCATGATTTTCAAGAATGGACGAAGACTGCGGGCCTGAAACGTGACCAGGTACAAGAATTAAACAAATTCTTCATGGAAGCATCTCCAAAGGTTCACGACTATTTCAAAATTGAATCTTTTGCTGGCGAAGTAGAATCGTATACAGATAAAAAGATATTGATTTATGCTACTCGCAAAGAAAAAGAAAAACACCTTCATCACAAAGCAGCTGCCACTGTGGTTGAAACTGCTGAAGAGGATGAAAACCTAGGCTCAGAAGACGAAAGTCCAGAAACAGAAGAGTAAAATATATAATCATAGATGCTAATAACATAAAAAAAGGTTGCAGAAATACTCCCTGCAACCTTTTTTGCTCAATTCAACCCTTATCAGTCATGCAGAATATTTTCTCTACGCAATTCTTCAAGCAATTTCCCCCCATGATCTAATTCATCAAAAATAATCGCCGATGTCATAGTCGCACTCGATACAGAATCAACCTTAGAATCAAAGCCCCAATTGCCAGCCAATTGCCTTCCCACTACCCTCCGACGAAAAAAACCTACCTCTACTTTATTCCATTCAACATTGCCATACTTGGTTAAAGATAAAGGGATAAAATCGAGAATCAACCCTGCTGAATCGAAAACATAAGCGAAATGAACACTATGACAAATATCACAAATAGCTGATCGACTTGAAATTTCTAAAAATAACTTTCTTACCGCATCACCTTTCATCACGGTAGCAGTATAAATTTTACGGCCACTAGGAAGGTCGTGCTTACCAACCGCACCAACAAGCTCACCTTGTCGCGCAAAGGAGCCGGCGACTATTTTATTAATTTCACTTTCATTTTGCGGTGGCTGCAACCTTACAACTGTAGCTTCTTTATCACGTGGTAAAGAGGTAAATTCACTAGTTTGCGTACCGAGAAGATCTTTCAGGTAAGCAAACAGTTCATCCACGTTGTCATCACTACCAAGGTGGGTGCCAGCAACAACAAAAGGTTCCGAGGTTGAATCGCGCAGGACATAAATAGAAAAGGGTGTTTCACCTGCCCTTACGGCACTATAAAGCTTAAAATTGCGATCTGACACAATTGGATAAGCCACGGAATAAATAATAACAAAATCATCAATAGCCTCATCGTCATTTGCAACGGCAACGCCAACCATTTTAATTCGACCACGAGTTTCCGGGTCAGCCTCTATCATACGGTAAAGACGATTATATGGTGCTGTTTGTTTCTGACAATGAGGGCAATGAACATTTAAAACTTCAATTAGTACTACCTGAGCGTTAATCTGACGGAAAGCAAATGGCTGTTCAGCAGGGATTCCAAGATAACTACACTGTATCGACTCAAAAGGAGCTGGCAACAAAGTTGCCGGAAAAGTTTCCCCCGCACTAATCGACTTTGCCGCCTGAATATTTCCTGAGAGAATCCCCCCCAGCAACACAATAGCAAAAAACAAAACAGTACAAAACTTTGAAAAATGCATATGTCAATCCTCCGTGAGACAATACAACCTTGTAATTATACCACGTCTACCTTAATTGTTTAGCAGGAACAAACACAATCATAAGGCATAAAAAATCACCTACCCACCTCACACCATGCTTACAATATAACACTCCACCCTTCCTTTCGACCACTGAATCCGTCGCCAATTTTGCTACCAATATCCCACCTCATCAAACATATCCAGAGAGGGTAAAGATTAACTTAGTTCCAAGTAGAACTATTCCCCATATAGCTTCTAGAAAAACTCAAGAGCGGCCCTATAACTTACTTTAGTTCCAATTACACTCTTATAGAATATATTGTAAACTGAGTATTATTTGACAAACGCACGTTTAATGCTAGGGTTTTAAAAACAGTCAGCAATGTTGACTAGGTATTTACCTGCCAGGTTAAATAATCTCATTGTGAGTTAATTTGATACCTTAGCGCAAAGTAAATACCCTTACAAAAAGGAGTAAAAAATGAAAAAACTTAAGATTTCTGGACTCCTGTTACTTATGGCTTTTGCACTGTCAGCATGTGCAACGACCCCACACATGGTTAAATGCCCTGAATGTGGAAAAGTTTTTGATTCTCAAAACCACAAAGTTGACCGCTACGGTCATTAACCCATTCCTGCGACCTGAGCGGGGCTAATAAATTCATTAAACAAGGAGCCCTTCTCAGGCACAGGTATACACTACCCATCGGCTGTCTCTTATTTCTGGTGTCTACTCTTGGTAGCAAGGCAAAGACAATTATACTTTTTTCAATTTCTTTAAGTGAACGTCAAGCTATCTCGGTGACTAATAATTAAAATCGACTTACTACGCAAAACACCGCTTAACAAAAAAATAATTTTGTCAAACGGCATCAAGCTGTAAGCTTACTTCTATTTACACTAAGTTAAAATCAGGCTGCACGCAATGCACATAAAGGTTGTCCACTACGACACTGCGGTGCAATTGATAATAAAAATTTGACAAGTTTAGAATTTACCGCTTCTGCTTTTTCTATATGAACCAAATGGCCACCAGATAAACTAAAATTCTCTACACAATTTGGTAAACTATTTGCCATAATTTCAGCATAGCCAGTATGGCAAATTAGATCATCAGTACCAGAAACTATCAATACCGGCAAATTAAGCTTATCTAGTAAGCTGACATAACTCTTACGCCCTTGCATTGCCTGTAAATTATAAAGCAAACCTGACTTATCATAATCATAAACAGACTGACGGAGTTCAAGCCTAACCGACTCCTTGAATCTCTCTTCCCTGCCGCCCATAAGGGAATCTAAAAGCTCGTCACGAATAAAAGTATCATCTTCTGCTCCCACCGATGAAATCACTTGGGCTCTTTTTACCTTTTCATGAATATCATCATTACTCGCGCGAGTATTGATAAAGCAGGCACCAGTGATTCTTTGCTGGCAACGTTCTAACATGGCCAAAGCAATTGCCCCCCCCATGCCCAAACCACACAAAGCAAAACGCCCAACTCCAAGTCGATTAAGCAAAGTAATGACTGCAGCGCTATATGCAGTAACAGATCCTTCACCTGAAAGACCGGTAAGAGTTGGGACAATTACGCGAAAACCTTCCTGCAACAAAGGCTGGACCTGACAGTTCCAGCTTTCTGGAGTCAATAAAGTATCATGCAGCAAAACTACAGCTGGTCCATTGCCAAACTCATTAAATTTAAGAATATTTGTAGTGCTCATATATATGCTCCCTTAGGTAAAGAACGAAATCGTCATTTTTTTCATCCCACACCTATGAGCAATTTATATACCAGCGTTCTATCTTTTTCCTAACTAAATTACCCTTTACTTTCAGACACTTAAACTTTATATGATTTTTTATCAGATTTGTATATTTGCATATTTGCAAATAGCTTTATACTTACCCAAACACCAACCACAACCTAAACGACCGTTATATTTAAGCTTTTATCTTTTTCGCATTCATGCAAAAAGATTTTTCGCAAAACAATAAAAAAAGGGAGCCTCTCGAAAGAGACTCCCTTTATTACATACAAAATATGTAATTTAAACTACGACTAGATACCAGCTGCAGTTTCAAGCATTGCAGTAGTAACAGACTTAGGACGCTCGATAGCATAACCAAGAGCACGGTCCCAAGTGATGTTAGGTAGGCAGCCAAGTGCACGACCGATACCGAACAGAACAGTATAGTACTCATACTCAGTAACGCCATAGTACCACTGAATAACACCAGACTGAGCATCAACGTTTGGCCAAGGGTTCTTAGCTTTACCCTGCTCAACCAAGATGTCTGGGGTAACGTCAAAGATCATGCTAACAAGCTTGAATAGTGGGTAATCTTTGAGGCCTTCAGTGTTAAGGCAGAACTCACGCTGTGAAGCATAACGTGGATCAGTCTTACGTAGAACGGCATGACCGTAACCAGGAATAACCTGACCACTATTAAGAGTAGCCCATAGAGCTTCTTTTAGCTTCTCTTCGGTTGGCAATTCGCCACCGAGCTGGCTCATGAAGTTTTGAGTCCAACGGAGAACTTCTTCGTTTGCCAAGCCGTGTAGAGGACCAGCAAGACCATTGATACCAGCACTGTATGCATAGTAAGCATCAGACAGAGCAGAAGCAACAAGGTGAGTAGCGTGAGCAGAAACGTTACCAGACTCATGGTCTGAATGAAGGATAAAGTACATCCGTGCAACGTCCTTGTAATCAGCACTTTGACCGATCATGTGAGCAAAGTTACCACCCATATCTAGCTCTGGATCAGCAGCGATGTGAGTATCACCTTTGTACTTCATCCGGTAGATGTAAGCACCGATAGGACCAAGCTTGGCCATCAAGTTAGTTGAATCTTCAAACATGTCTTCCCAGCAAGTCATTTTATTGAATTTGCCAGCAGCGTAGTTGTTGGAGAATACAGAGTCTCGCTGCATTGCCAAGATAGCTGAAGAGAACATAACCATTGGATGGCTATCACGTGGCAACGCACGAAGTACGTCGATTACGTATGCAGGAATAGCTGAACGCTCTTGCCAATCAGCAACAACCTCAAGTGTTTGCTCCATAGTAGGAACATCACCGGTCATCAATAGGTACCAGAATGACTCGACATATGGATATTCGCTACCAGGTACTTTTGGTAGAGCAGCAAAAGTCTCAGGGATAGTCATGCCACGGAAACGGATACCTTCCATTGGATCAAGGTAAGAAATATCAGTTACCAAACACTTGATACCACGAGCACCACCAATAGCTTGACCGATTGTAGCTTCACCCAATACAACATCACCGAACTCTTTAACTAGTTTAGTTGTACGAGGACGATGTGCAGCAATCTTTTCCGCTAAAACTTTTTTTAACGTTGACATACTCTCTCTCCTTTAATGGTTGTTGTAAAAAAATTACGATGCCCTAACGGGCCAAGAAAGAAAAACCCCGCATTGCGGGTAAATTATCCACACAAAAAACAGTTTTTTATGTGGCGTATAAACAATTGCAAACGGCAACTAATGCGCTTTCAATACAAAGCTCAAAAACCTTCTTTCGCCTAAATTCACAAATGTTGTTCTAACAACTCGCTTCTCCCTTGTCAAGCTGTAAATTGTATACAGTATTCAATTTTGAACCCACACAAGTTAAGAGACTTTACATTACAATAATAGTTATTTTTATCTTGCCCATGTAGCACTCGGCAAACTAATATGCCTAATTGTTATGCATATACTAGCGCCGTCTATAAAGACACTACAACTATCCAGCCCAATAATACTAGCTCCAATGGCCGGAATCACCAACCTCCCATATCGAAGAATCATGAAATCGTTTGGTGCAGGATTGGTCTATTCTGAAATGGTCAGCGCCAATGGTTTAATCCGCGATGGCAAAAGAACACAACAGCTGCTTAATACCTGTTCAGATGAATATCCTCTTGGAATTCAGCTATTTGGAGATGACCCACAGGTATTATCTCAAGCCGCTGCCATGACCGCTAAAGCAGGTGCGCTTCTCGATATCAATATGGGTTGCCCAGTCAAAAAAGTGGTCCGCAGTGGCGCTGGCAGCGCATTACTACAAGATCCTTTGCGCATTGCTGCCATCCTAACCGCCATCAGAAAAGTATATACCGGCCCCCTAACGGTAAAAATTCGCTCTGGCTGGGACGATAAATCCCCTAATTTCATGGAAATTGGTCGTATTGCTGAAGCTGAAGGGGTCGATGCAATCACCCTGCATCCTCGAAGTCGCAACCAAGGGTTTAGTGGATTGTCTAATTGGGATCAAATAGCAGAACTAAAGTTGGCGCTAAATATACCGGTGTTTGGCAGTGGCGATATTTATACCGCAGAGGACGGTGTAAAAATGTTTAAACACACAAACTGTGATGCGATCATGATAGGTCGAGGCGGTTACGGAAACCCTTGGCTTATCAGCCAAATAATAGCTCTTTTAGCAGGAAAAACATTTCAACCACCTAGCGCAGAAGAAAAACTTAAGGTAGCACTACACCATATGCAACTTCACTGTGAACAGTTTGGTGAATTTAAAGCCTTTCTGGAAATGCGGAAACATTTATGTTGGTATGCTCGGGGAATTAATGGAGCCAGTCAGTTCCGTACTACTATCCATAAGAGCTCAGACCTTGATCAACTTATAGCCACTACTAATAAATTTTTCACCCAAACGATAGCGATATAAGAATGCAACACCTTCTACCACAGCAAAAATACGCTACAATCATTGACAATATTGATCATGCGATGATCGTCATTGATGAAGATGATAGCATTATACTATTTAATGCTGCGGCCCAACTTTATACTGGCCTATCGGAAAAATCTGCCATAAACAAACCATTTTTCAGTTGCTTCAAAACTCAACCGACACTCTGCGACATAGTAAGAACATCTGTTGATGCGGGCCGCTCTTTTTCTACCCACGAGACCATCATTCTCCAAGCAGACAACATGCAACCGCGCCAAGTAACAGTTAATGTATCTCCTTTTTTTTCAACTACCGATACTTTACAAGGTGCGATAATTATCCTACATGACTTAACTAGGGTACGTAATCTAGAAAAAGCCGTGCGCTACGCCGATCGATCTACCATGATTGATGCAATGGCTGCAGGATTAGCACACGAAATAAAAAATCCTCTGGGGGGGATCAAGGGCTCTGCGCAACTACTAGAATTAGAACTTGCTGGAAATAACGAATTACTTGAGTATACCCAGTTAATCGTAAGGGAATCTGAACGCGTAAACCGTATCATTGAAGACCTACTAAACCTTTCGCGCCCACGTGAAACAACAACTGAACTTTTAAACATCACCATTCTCCTAGATGAAGTTATTATGTTACAAAACTCTGCCGCAAAGGATCGTGGCATAACATTTAAAGTACAATTTGACCCCAGCATTCCTGAAATCCCTGGAGACCGAGACCTTTTAACCCAGCTATTTCTAAATCTGTTGAAGAACAGTTGCGAAGCGACCCCAGATCACAGTACCATCAGCATCGCCACCAAAATTGACTCTGAATACCACTTAAAGCTTTCTGGTAGTCGCCCAACGCCCATGGTACAGATTTCTATCAGCGATCAAGGCGAAGGCATTTCAGCAGCTGAACTGGAAAAAGCATTCACCCCATTTTACACCACAAAACTATCTGGAACCGGTCTTGGTTTACCTATCTGTCAAAAGATAGTCACTGACCATGCAGGACAAATGAACTTTAGCGAGAGTGCAGAAGGTGGAGCTAAAGTAAAGGTATCGCTACCTCTATTTAATTCTATCGCCACCGCCTCAAGCAGCAAAAGGAACCAATCATGAAAATAAAACGTATTCTGGTTGCCGACGACGAAGAGAGCATTCGCTGGGTACTATCTAAAGCACTGCAAAAACAGGGATATAAGGTAGAGCTTGCTGTAGATGGCTCACAAGCAAGTGAAATGGCTGCCCAGAATAGGTACGACCTTGCTATCCTAGATATAAAAATGCCGGGCATCAATGGCCTTGAATTACTTAAACAATTTCGGTCTAACTATCCTGACACCATAATTATTATCATGACCGCAGAAGCAACCATGCAACATGCAGTGGTTGCAATGCAAAATGGTGCTTACGATTATCTCACCAAGCCTTTTGACTTAACAGCACTGGATGCAATCATTGTCAAAGCACAGAAAGCTGCCGAACTAACAGAAGAAATAGGACAGCTAAAAGAAGAGCTACAAGAGCAACATAGCCTCGGCAGATCAATTATCGGCAACAGCCAACCAATGCAAGAACTTTACAAAACCTTAGGGCGCATAGCCAACTCCGACGTTACGGTATTGGTTATCGGCGAGAGCGGTACTGGTAAAGAGTTAGTTGCTGGAGCCGTTCACGTAAACAGTCCCAGACTCAGTAAACCATTTATAGCTGTTAACTGTGCTGCGATTCCAAGTGAACTATTAGAAACAGAATTATTCGGCCACGAACGTGGAGCGTTTACCGGTGCGACAGAACGCAAAGCTGGAAAATTTGAACAAGCAGACGGTGGCACTCTTTTTCTCGATGAAATCGGCGATATGCCATTAGAGCTACAGGCAAAACTGTTGCGGGTATTGCAGGAAAAAGAAATTACCCGTACCGGCGGCAATCAAACCTTAAAGGTAGATGTCCGAATTGTAGCTGCCACCAATCAGGACATAACTAAGCTGGTTAAAGAAAAAAAGTTTCGGGAAGACCTCTATTACCGCCTCAACGTCGTACCGATAAAGCTCCCAGCACTACGTGACCGCCGAGATGACATTCCCCTGTTAGCAGATTTTTTCCTGCAAAAAGCCCGACAAGACATTGGCATTGACACCATTGAATTCAGCCAAGAGACCCTAAAGCTTTTCTCCACCCATTCATGGCCAGGCAACGTCCGTGAGCTGGAAAACTCGATCAAGCGAGCGACACTATTGTCTCCAGATCAAGTTTTAACTCCAGCCGATTTCCCCGATCTAGGAGTACAAACTAGACAAGATGAATCACTGGAAGCATTGGTTGCAAACAAACTGGAGAATTCTCTATCACGAATGAATTTACAAGAGATGAACAATCTTTACGAAATGGTACTACACCAAATAGAGCGCCCACTTATTAATATTGTGCTGCAAAAAACCCGTGGTAACCAAATCAAAACGGCCGAAGTTCTAGGGATCAACCGTAATACACTGCGCAAAAAAATTAAGACATTACAGATTGACGTTAAGCGCGGTAGTTGAAAGACAGGATAAAGGTTCAAGGAAAAAGGTTAAAACCTTGAACCTTGAACCTTGAACCTTGAACCTATCCGTCCTAATACCCATCATCACGCTTTGCTTGGTTTTCAAACCGAGTAAACTCGCCCCTAAAGGTAAGATGCACCGTTCCGATTGGACCATTACGCTGTTTACCGATAATAACCTCGGCATCTTTATCGTGGCCTTTGTCACAGGTACGATCGCGACTTTTACAATCGTCGCAATAGACCGCATCCCGATAGACAAACATAATAACATCGGCATCCTGCTCAATTGCTCCAGATTCACGTAAATCTGCCATCATCGGCCGCTTATCGGTACGACTTTCGAGGGAACGGTTCAGCTGCGACAGGGCGACTACTGGTAAGTCCAACTCTTTTGCTAACGCCTTTAATGAACGGGAAATCTCAGAGATTTCCTGTTGCCGACTTTCGGGATTACTACCGCTCATCAATTGCAAGTAGTCAATAACGATCAATCCCAAGCCATGCTCAGCTTTCAATCGCCGAGCTTTGGAACGTAATTCAAGCACAGATATCGCTGGGGTATCATCGATAAAAATTTGCGTGTCGGTCAATTGCCCGGCTGCCATCGTCAGTTTCGGCCAATCCGATTCGCTCAAATGACCGGTACGCAATCTACCAGCATCTACTTTTGCCAAAGAACAGAGCATCCGTTGCACCAACTGTTCCTTACTCATCTCCAAGGAAAAGATTACTGCCGGTACCGGTTTATCAGCATGAGTAGTTGCGTACTCGACCAAATTCAGAGCAAATGCAGTTTTTCCCATTGATGGTCGACCGGCAACAATAATCAAATCGCTGGGCTGCAAACCGGCGGTCATTTTATCCAGATCGTGATATCCAGATGGTACACCAGTAACCAACTCTTTACGTTCATACAGTATTTCTATCGCCTTAAAAGTGTCCTTAAGGATACTTTTAACCGGAAAATACGATGGGCGAATCCGATTTTCTGAAATTTCAAAAATCGCTTTTTCTGCCTGATCAAGAATATCTTCCATATCGCCACCTTCGTACCCCCTAGTGGCGATCGCAGTTGAAGTTTCTATCAGCTTACGGGCAACCGACTTCTCTTTAACCAGCTTACAATAATAGGCGATATTCGCTGCGGTTGGCACATAATCGACCAAAGTAGCCAGATAAGTACTGCCACCTACCGCTTCAAGTTCCCCACGATCCTTCAATACGGCAGTCAAGGTAACTAAGTCGGCCGGTTCGCTTTTATCGCCAAGAATTATCAGGGCATTAAAGATTTTACGGTGACTTTCACGGTAAAAATCATCCGTGGTCAAATTTTCCAACGCCCGGTTTAGTGCTTCATTTTCCAGCAACACCCCACCCAAAACTGACATTTCAGCTTCAAGGTTCTGTGGCGGCAAGCGACGGCCTTGACCTTCTTCCATAAATACTCCACTACTTAAAGACGTTGCATGCAACGTCTCTACCCAATAAATTCAAGCTTTTCAGTTGGCAGGGCAAGCTTACGATAAAAACAGGTTTCACGAGTCTTACCAGATTCAGGATCTTTGGTATGACATGACCCGCCGCCTTGAGGCTCAACTTTGTAGATCAACGCATCTTGGTCACAATCGGTATAAATTTCGACAATTTTCAAAAAATCGCCTGAGGTTTCCCCTTTGGTCCATAAC
>JADGED010000068.1 GCA_016744555.1 Desulfuromonadaceae bacterium | reverse complement strand
TTGTCGAACTTCTTCCGCCGCACGTTTAATCTCAGAAACATTATGGAAAATGCAATAAGTTTGCATAAATTGACCATTTGGCATATAGCCACTGCGCCCCTCCAATAATATATCAAGGTAGAGCCCATCTTTATGCTGAATCTGGAACGGAATGCTGTGAGCAAAACCTGTGCTTTTTAGCAGCGGGAAACTCTTCTCAAATTCTTTTTTAGAATCCCCTGAAAGGAAATCTCCATACCACTTACCAATAACTTCGTCCCGTACATAACCTAATATTTGCAACCACTCAAAGTTAACATCAATAAAGCAGCCGTTGACATCTAATGCGTGGTAAGGAAATGGTGCTTTTTCAAACAAAGAGCGATGCTTTTCTTCGCTTCTACGTAATTGTTTTTCGATTTTTTCACGGTCTGATATTTCTTGTCGCAACTGCCTTTTAGCAGTTCTTAGTTTCATATTTGATCTTGACAAAATGCTAAGAAAAACCAGAAGAAGGGCAAAAGCAACGATTACCGCCCCGACCCATGGCCACAACTTGTGCCAATTAATTTTTTGCGGGGGTGTGTAAATAAAATTATCACCGATATGAAAATCCGCTGGCACCGCACCAATAGCAATCAAATGGTGAGTAATTTGTGCCCACCGCCCTAAATCCATAACCCCGATTCCATTTTGGTCAGACAGGACTACCTCTTTAACCTTCGAAGCCTCAAACTTAAGCTGTTCGGTGGTCTTGGACACTTTATACTTTGTCTGAATAACACCAATAGTTTCGTCTATATGGCCAAGCGCATACTCCCAGCCATTTAAAGTAGCCAACCGAAATTTCTCTACCTCAACAGGCTTTTTACTTAAAGTTTTTTCCGACGTAAATAGTGTGTCACCATAAAAATGGATACCATAATCTTCGGGATTAATAATGTTGATTTGATAACCACTAGATTCGAGCAAGAACGGTTCATTGGTGCGATAAGCATTAAAAATATCAGTTTCACCCTTGAGTAAAGAATTGTAATCGAAGCTGGTTCTTATTCTGCTGATTTTGTCGAGAACTTTTTCTTGATGCAGCATGGCAATCAAAGACAAGCTTTGAAAACCAGGAGATAACATTACCCTCTTACCAACAAAATCAGCAGGAGTAGTAATTGCTGATTTTTTAAGTGATAAAAAAACAGCGGGTGTGCTTTGAAAAATAGCGGCAACGGCAACGACAGGCTTTCCGTGGCTACGCTCAACCAACAATCCACTACCACTAACACCAAAATCTGCCTGCCCAGAAATTACCGCATCAACTGAGTTTTTTTCATGCTTAACATCATGAATAACAACATCAAAACCAGCATCCTCATAGTAACCGAGTTCCTTTGCCATATAGTACCCAGCAAACTGAAACTGATGATTCCAAGGAAGTTGTAAAATCAGCTTACTTGCAGCGCAGACCGGCCCGCCACTCAGGAGGATAAAAACAAGAGAAAGGAGCGTTAGAGATTTTATCAGAAATGATCCTTGCATCAGCTGCTCCCAAAAAGGTTTTGGTACTCAACTAGCGGTGGTGAATCACTGTTTGCGGATTTTAAACACTTGCTCCATTATAGCACGCTAACCAATATTTACTATCAATACACAAAGGTAATTGTAATTGCATTATCGATTATCGGTATTCAATTAACAAAATGTGCCTAGATTAAAATACGGCATCATTTCGCCTTAACCGGGGACTGTAATGGTAATTGAATAGTAAATTTTGTCCCTTTACCAACAACACTATCTACCAAGAGATTACCTCCATGGCTGGATATAATATCGTAGCTAATACTTAAACCCAGACCAGTCCCCTTACCAACCTCCTTGGTCGTAAAAAATGGCTCAAATAAACGGGGCAGATTTTCTTCAGGGATACCACTACCCGTGTCCTCTACAGATAAACAAATAAACGGACCATCCTGCCAAGTGCTTAGCTTAATCACACCTTTATCTTCTATCGCCTGTCCAGCATTAACTAGAAGATTAAGAAGCACCTGGTTAAGTTGCTGAGGATAACAATAAATATCTGGCAAACTGGCTAAATCTTTTTCAAGTGTTATTTTATACTTTAGCTCATTCCAAACAATACTAAGGGTACTTTCTAGGCAGGCATTAATATCAACCTGATTGAACTCTGCCTGATCTACTCGCGAAAATGTTTTTAAGTTTTGTACAATAGCACTAACTCGCTCGATACCATCTAGCGATTCAGTTTGCAAATCACTTACATCCTCTAAAATAAAATCGACCTTAGATTCTTTCCTTAGCTTCGAAATTATCTCTTTCCCATCTGTAGCTGCTAGATCTGCAATTACCTGCTCCTGTTTTTCGATAAAACTTGAAAGTCTATCGAAGTATCGCCCCAGTGAATTGAGATTACTTTTAACAAAGCCGATTGGATTATTAATTTCATGGGCAACACCTGCTGCTAGCTGGCCAATTGAAGCCATTTTCTCTGATTGAAGTATTTGACCTTGCGTTGCCTTCAATTCTTTGTGGGCCTCTTCCAGTTCCGTTGTCATCCGCCGAGTTTCAGTTAGGTCGTGCAAAGTAATAACTGTCCGAACCTTTTCAGTTTGTTCAGAGCGGGGAAAATCATATTTCTTCAACAAAAACCAACGATCAGTTTTAGGGGCATGGTATTCTATACTTGTCCCATGGCCTGGCGCAGCCACCAAGCCACCAAAATCTAAAACTTTCTGCCAAGGGTGGTTCACTATCTCCTTAAAAGAACAGCCAATAATATCCACAACCCTACGATTGCAACGCTGAACATTCTCGTTTGCATCGACAACCATCACAAGGTCATCAATGCAATCCATAGTCAACTCCCACTTTTTTTTTGCATCACAAACTTGATCAAATAAATCGACAAATTTTTCCTTATCTTGCTGCCTCTCCGTTATATCGGAAAACGTTTCCAACACGCCTACTAGCACACCTTCATCACTATAAACAGGGGAGGCAATAAAAGTGACATAACGGTTTTGCCCGGACAAGAAATACCACCCTTCAGCACAAAGTTCATGACCGCGAACCTGGGCGTTCTGCTCAGAAGAGTACAGGGAGTGAAGTTCTTCCTGTTTATTCGTCAAAAGGATATCAGCTAAAGTCGGGCGTGGTGAGTTGGCATCTGGGTAAAAAACTTGTTTATGACCTGCGGTATTAATAATTTCCGCTTCCATTACCCCAGTCAAAACTTCACTTGCTCGATTCCAAAGGACAACCTTCCCCTGCCGGTCAAGGAGGAAAAGTGGACTGGGAGATATTTCTAGTGCCTGAAGAAGTAGCTGGTCTTGTTCTTTCATACGGCAAGACTCCATTTTTACAGCAGTGCCATCTATAATTATGCACTTATCTAAGGACTCTAAACAGATCCCCGCTAGCAACCTAACTATAACAAAAGGCTAACGATTTGTTAATAATTCACTTTTTATATTTTTTACCATATATTCTCTTCGACTTAAGATATCAGTGGTTATTTTTACACTCAAATAAGCTGAATCAATCTGCCATTCTGAGCAATCAAGAAAGATAAAAGTGATAAATAAAAAACGCCTATTATTCCTGCTGGCATTACTGTCTGCTTTTCCACCTCTTTCTACCGATATGTATCTGCCCGCAATTCCAATATTGCAAAAAACTTGGCAGCAGCCGTTATCAATTGTAAACCTTACATTAGTTGGATTTTTTGTTAGCTACTGTTTCTTCATCCTCTTTTATGGTCCCATTTCTGATCGTTTTGGCCGGCGACCACCGCTACTAGTCGGGATTGGCATTTTCATTATCGCTAGCCTCCTGTGTTCCATATCTGACAATATCATCAGCCTGATTATATTTCGGGTACTGCAAGCAGCTGGTGCTGCATCGGCTTCGGCGTTAGCACTAGCAATAAGCAAAGACGTCTATCAGAGTCATGAACGTGAACGGGTACTGGCATGCGTTGGGGTAATTATGGCCATGGCACCAATGCTGGCACCAGTTTTTGGTGGTTGGATGCTAGCCTTTGTTTCTTGGCGCTGGGTATTTGTAGTACAAGGGTTAATTGCTACAATCGCTTGGATCGGCGTTTACCGCATGCCAGAAACCTTAAAAACCTTCACCGCTACTGGACCCATGCAAACAGCAGGCATATATCTGCAACTACTTCGTAACCGGCGCTACCTCGGCCTAGCAATACTGATCTCTCTGGTTGTACTACCGCACTTTGCCTTTATCGGCGGTGCCGCCGACATCTATATTACTCGACTTGGAATGTCAGAACAGACCTTTGGCTATTTTTTCGCGATGAATGCGATGGCATTTATGGCGGGAACATTTTCATGTATGCGTCTACTTAAACGGTTTGGGACAAAAACCACGATGACTATTGCGTTTTCTGGAATATTTATCGGCGGCCTCCTGATTACCATTCACCCACTACCGGGAGCCTGGGGATTGGCCATACCTATGCTATTGGTCTCGTTTTCAGGTGGTTTGAGTCGGCCTCCAAGCAACAATCTTGTCTTGGAACAGGTAGATCAACACGCTGGCTCTGCTTCATCTCTAATGATCTTTATATTTTTCATGCTCGGAGCTTTTTCCATGTGGCTTATCTCTCTCAACTGGAGCGATAAGATTCAGGTAATTGGTCTAATTGGAGCACTAGCTGGCGGATCTATTTTGGTCATATGGGTACTTATTGCACCTAGAATTGATAAAAAATCGCCTTGAAACGCAAACCTAAACCAGCGTAAGTACGGTAAACTATGCATAAAACAAAAGATTAGCTAACACAAATTCGCTTTGACTTATTTTTGAGATTAGTTAATTATACTGACGAAATAAAAGTAGCGGATGGGGTTATTATGTCTGGCTAAAAAAACAATACAAGCGGTGAATTTAGCTGTACACCTTAAAGAATTAACGGCAAAAGAACCAAACACGAAGGAAACCCATGAACAAAATTTTAATAGTTGATGATTCTACTACAGCACGTATGGTTATAAAGCGCTGCCTAAAAATCATTGGGCTAACAGATGCAACAGTTATTGAGGTTGCACACGGGCAGGAAGCTTTAGATATCATAAAGGAGCAACAAGTTGACCTATTGGTAACTGATTTAAATATGCCGGTAATGAGTGGAGAAACCCTCATTTCACGCATCAAAGCCAACCCAAAACTTAATGAAATGCCAGTTATAGTTGTCACCTGCGCCGGCAATCCGGCAAAAGAGGCGCAGCTACTAGGTCTCGGGGTTAATCAGGTAGTCAATAAGCCAGTGTCTGCAGAACTAATGTTAACAGCTCTAGAAGGAATTTGCCCCGAACTACTTATAACGATGTGAGCATTTACTCTTCTGCGCTACTGCAAAATCCAGACATGCCACTAAAACAAAGTCTCGTCTTTTCGATACGCCGTACCAAGAAACTGAGCAACCAGTTCACCTTTTTCATTTTTAATACTTACCTCATAAGTACCAGTGCGACGATTTTTTGCCAATTCTACTGCTTCGGCGTATAAAGTTCCTGCAGATGACGCCTTGACAAAAGAAATGGTGGTATTGATTGCCAATGAAAGCTGTCCATGACTATTGGCTGCGACAGCAAAGGCATAATCGGCAAGGGTAAAAATTGCTCCGCCATGTACCGTTTTAGCACCGTTTAAATGGAACGTCTGGATTCCCATTTTAGCATGTGACTTACCTGGTTCGGCGCTTAGCAGTTCGATCCCACAATGGTTGGCAAACTGATCGTTTTGGCGAAAAAAATCTATCGCTTGCTGCATGCTACTTACCTCAAGATAAATATAGCTATTAATTCCAAAAGTTGTCGAGTTTACTTTTTTTCAAGGGGCGAGGATTGTGAACTTGATCCTCACGGTTAGCCTTGGCAAGACACTTACCACAGACAACTGTTGGAGCAGTTGTGCGGCGATCTATTTCTTCCATAAGCCCTTGCGCCACAAGCTGACACATTTTTAAGTCGTTTATTTCTTCAGCCATTCCAACCTCCGCTAACAATAGTAACTTACTTTAGAGGAAAATTTCTGGGGATTTAGGGGTGGAGCAGTGAGTAATCAGCAACTGACGCCGCTCTGCAATCAAAGGATGCTTAAACTGCCGAGCTTCAAGCTCACATATTTTAATGCAAGCGCAGCACATAATGCAATTATCTGCTTGCGTAGTCACCCTGTCGCTCACAGTAATAATATCCATCGGACACACCGTTGCACACTTGCCGCAACATACGCACAATTCAGCATCGGTTTCTGGCGCAACCCCACCAAACTTAACTCGTTCTTTGTAAGGTATCTTTCCGGCTATTTCTGGAGCACTAAAATCATTCCGTTTAATTTTTTCAGCTACTTGCTTGCCAAAACCTGACGCTAAAGCTAGATCATCGCTATTCGGCCGACCAGCAGCTATGGGAGAATTCAATGTAGAATAAGAGTGTTCACCGATAAAAGCAGCGGCAGCAATAACGTTAAAGCCATGTGCTGTTACCACATCCCGTAGCTCTACTAGAGCGTCTTCATATTCACGATTACCATACAGCGCAACCACTATGGTTGGAACGTTATCAGCACGATAATTTGCCATTCTCTCCAAGCAAACCTCTGGCACACGCCCAGCGTAAACAGGCACACCAATAATAGCAATACCATCACTGAAATGCTCCTTTTTACTTTCAGAACAAAGAGTAAAATCTATGTAATTACAGCAATTTGCCCCAAATCCTGCAGCAATAGATGAAATTATTTTACGCGTAGTTCCAGTAGGTGAAAAGTAAATAAGATGGGCAGCACACATATTTAAAACAAGCCTTTCGCAATCTAATAACTAAAACAATACGTTAGGTTAATCTGCTACTAAAAAATACAAATATTATTGAATTATTGTTTGTCTTTTGAGCCAATTGAGTGCTAAAAATAAAGTTAGAAAAGGCTAAGCATTATTAGCAAAGGAGCACGCTGTGGAAATTACCCAAACTATCAGTGAAGCCACTCAGGAAATTTTTTCATCAATGGTTATGCTAGACACAGTAGCAGGAAATCCATTTGAACGCCAAGGTGAACCTCTTCACGACGGAATCTCAGCTACAATAGCACTAGAAGGTGAACCCTCTGGATTACTTGCTCTCCACATGTCAACTCAAGTGGCAATCGAAATCACCAACTACTTTTTAGATATCCACCTTAACGAGATGGACGGTGATGTTCATGATTCCATCGGTGAAATCACCAACATGCTTGCCGGAAGCATAAAATCTGCCCTTGATCCCAGCGGTAGCAATATCCAATTATCAATCCCAACCTGCACTTACGGGGACGAATATACCATCGACGTTCTACCTAATACTAAAAACGTCACCATCCCTTTTTATCTTGATTGTGGTGATTTTTTGGTCGAACTACAACTTAGTTGCTAGGACCAAGCCATCGCTTATACTCAAAAAGTCTAACAGAGCTAAAGGCTGCTTACGCTTATGAACCTCCTTTCATCTCAAAATGGAACTATTCTAATCGTTGACGACGAACCATCCTTCACCAAAGCTATGAAACGAGACTTATTTGATGATGACTTTGAGATTCTTTCGGCAACTACTGGCCAAGAGGCATTGGCACTTTTAAAAGAAGAAGCAGTCGATGTAATTATCAGTGATCTAAAAATGCCCTGCATGGGCGGATTAGAATTTATTGCGGCAGCGAAACAAATTTTAGGATATGCAACACAATATATTGTAATGACTGGCTGGGGCGAATTAGAGACCGCAGTAGATGCAATGCAACTTGGTGTCGGAAATTACCTTACCAAACCGCTCGACTCAGACACCTTGCGCACGAGCATAAATGCAGCGCTAGAAAATGCCAAAGCAATTAGAAAATCACAGCAAGACGACAATGAAGAAAGTGAGAAAAATGCATTAATTCTTGCCACGGTACAGGCTGGAGTGATGTTAGTAGAATCGGACAGTTTCACCATCGCCTCGGTTAATAATGCTGCCGCCGACATACTGGAAACAGAAAAATCTCTATTGCTTGACACAACTGTGCAGCAAGTATTTTGCAAAGATAATAACGAGGCGACAGAATTACTAGCACACCAAACACTCAAAAATGCTGAATTAGCCTTAACCAGCAAAAGCGGAAAACATCTATCTGTGCAAATGACCACAGCGCAAATCTGCTTAAATGAAAAAAACTACCTACTCTTAAGCTTTATGGACATAAGCTCACAAAAAAAACTCCAAATTGATCTAAAAGCCAGCCAAGAGACATTTTCTGCAATCGTTGAACAAAGCCTTGATGGGACTATAATTCTTTCTAGCTCAAATGAAATTCTTTACATAAACCATTCGGCCACAGTTTTTTTTGCCCGTAGCCGAGATGAGCTACTAGGGCAACCGTTTCCATTTCCAGTTGTAACTGACAAGCCAACCGAGCTTCCATTTCCACAAGATGGTCAGCCAACAAAAATTGCAGAGATGTGTGTTGCAAAAACCCAATGGCACAACGAAGCAGCATTTGTAGCAACATTACGAGATATTACCCAACGCAAACAATTGGAAGAATCTATTCGGCACATGGCAACCCACGATGTATTAACCGGGTTACCAAACCGCAGCCTACTAGCAACCCAACTTGAAAAAGCGATTAATCTGGCACAAAGAAATCAACGTATGGTTGCTTTATTATTTGTAGATCTAGATAATTTCAAACCGATAAATGACACTTTTGGTCATTCTGTTGGGGATGTAGTCTTACAAGAAACTGCTAAAAGATTAACTGATGGGGTTCGCGCTTCCGACTTTATTGCCAGAGTTGGTGGAGATGAGTTTCTAGTCGTGCTTCAAGAAGTAGCTGACGTAGAAGCTACAGCACTAACAACCCAACGGATTATTGATCTAATCAACATTCCGATAGAAGTTGATGGGCATAACTGCCAACTTGGGGCCAGCATAGGGATTAGCCTCTTTCCAGATTGTGCCGGGACAACAGAAGAGCTAATTCAACAAGCGGATGCCGCCATGTACCATATTAAAAAGAAAGCTAAAAACAGTTACTGCTTTTATGCTTCGGGGATGGAGTTAGGGCCAGAAGGCAACAAATAAATTTTCATCCTCATGCCTAAAGAACTCTGTTCCCGTAAAAACCAACAAAACCTAATTTCTAACCACTGAGGGCTGCGATGAGCCAAAATCAAGTGACCGTTGAGCAATTAATTAAACGTATGAAGCGGGGAAAAAGCTTCCCTGCTATTTCTCAATATATCACCGAGATTAACTCTAAGGCCGCCCCTACAGGAACATCATCAGCAAATCAATTGGCAGCTTTAATTCTGCGCGATTACTCTTTAACCAGCAAACTACTCAAAGTTGCCAACTCTGTAATGTTCGGGCAGTTCTCCGGCCGAATTGCGACCGTTTCCAGAGCGGTAGTCATCTTAGGGTTTGAGCAAGTCCAAACAACAGCGGCAAGTTTAATTTTTTTTGAACATCTACAAGACAAAGCCTCATCACACAACATAAAGGAGGCCGTTACTTCAGCCTTTCTAAGTGGCATGCTAGCTCGTGATTTAGCCAAAAAAATGCGCGTCAATGGCGACTGGGAAAACTTCTACATTGGCGCTATGTTCCACAACTTCGGCCGCCTATTAGCGATGAACTATTTCTCTGATGAGTTTACCGTTTACCAACGCTTACTCAAAGATGATCTCAGTGAAGAACTGGCCGAACGCAAAGCACTAGGGGTTACATTTAACGAGCTAGGTATTGGCGTAGCAAAAGCGTGGAGCCTACCTGATCAAATTATCGTCAGCATGGAAGCGCCCCAAGCGGCGGATTTAAAAGGTGATAAAAAGAGAGTTGACCATCTACAGTTATTACCTAGGTTCGCCAATGAGCTAAGCGATATCAGCATGAATGTCCCGCTCAAAGATCGACAAAAAGAGTTGGTCAAGGTAATGGTAAAGTATCGCAAAGTGTATCCATTAAAAGTCAAAGAGATGATCAAGTTATTAGATAGTGCAGTAAAAGAGATGCAAAAGTTTTCTGGTGTCCTCCGTTTCAATAGCGATGACATTCAACGTCTTGAGCGTCGTAGCTTCGCAAGCAGTGCAACAGCAAATAATAGAGAAACAGCAGAGGGCAGCAGCCAACAAGCAACTGCAGCATTGAACAAATTTGCGATTACCGATGTCGATCCCCACTCACAAGAACTAACTGCAGCTGAGGAACGCAAACAACACTTACAAGATGGTATTCAAGACATAACCAACGTTATGTTGGAAGATTTCACCCTCGATGAAATCCTTGGAATGATCTTAGAGACTATATACCGTGGCATCGGTTTTAACCGCGTAGTAATTTTCTTTAAAGATCCGCAAGCAGAACAAATGCAAGCCCGTTACAGTTTGGGAGCAAATGCAAAACAGATAGTAAAAAATGTCAGTTTCGGCGTTGATCCACAGGCAAAAGATTTATTCAATATGGCATTATCCGACAATCGAGACCTATATATCGACAATATTGCAGATATTGAAATTCGTGAATATAAGCCAGAATGGTTTAAAGGTGCTATTTTCTCACCAAGCTTTGCGATCTACCCGATTATTATTAATAAAAAAGAGATCGGCATAATTTATGGTGGTCACGAAAAAGCTGGAGAGCAACTCGATCGCGAACAACTAAACTCTATGAAAACCTTACGCAATCAAGCAGCATTGGCTATTAAGCAAGTTTTTTTGGAGAAATAAAAATTGCCATTCATCGCTACTTAATGGCTGTAACCAAATAACAGGCTGATTCTTGTGACTAAAACAAGAGACGAACTGCCTAGCCAGCAACGCTTGTTGTGCCGACACCGCTGACGTTAAAGCAATACGATCAGATGATAAAATACGAATAACCTGAGGTTGTAGCAAGCCCAAAATCAGCGCAACAGGTTTGCCTTGCAATGACAAAGTAAACCTGTTGCCAATAGTTTGAGCTTACAGCTAAAGGTCAATAACATCTTTCAATTCAGGGAAACGACGCCGCTCCAACCGTGAAAAAATAAGATTTTCATCGAGAAAAACTGCGAATTCACTCTTCTGCGTACCGTTTTCAATTTCAACTGTGGCACCATTCAGCTTTTCTTGCAATTCAGCAGCGAAACTCGCTGCACGGGGCTGATGCCCTCAAGAAGCACAATATTGGATTTTAATATTCATCGATTTAACTCCTTCGCTAGCCATTGGTAGCGGAAACAAGTGCATCCAAGTAACGCTCAGCATCTTGTGCTGCCATACAGCCGGTACCGGCAGAAGTAATCCCCTGCCTATAAACATTATCTTGCACATCTCCAGCCGCGAAGACCCCGGCTATGCTGGTTTGAGTGGCGTCCCCAGCGGTTCCACCCTTCGTAATTATATAACCATCTTGCAAATCAAGTTGGCCGTTGAAAATAGAAGTATTAGGTGCATGACCAATGGCAACAAATACCCCCTCTAAAGCAATTTCCTTAACTGAATCGTCGCGAACATTTCTTAGACGTACCCCCGACACTCCACGGTCATCACCTAAAACCTCATCGAGAACACTATGCCACTCTA
>JADGED010000067.1 GCA_016744555.1 Desulfuromonadaceae bacterium | reverse complement strand
AAGGGGGACGACCTGGTTTGCAGGTTGAAGCTCCATTGTATATTTATCGTTCCATGGGGAGTGAACGTGAGTATACAGAAGAGGTGCTGCGGATGTACGATATGTGATAGTTGGTTGAATGGTCGTTTGCTGTGTGGTTGGCTCTTCTCTTAGTTTGTATTGTTGTTTAACTTTCCCGCCTTAGCTTGTCGACCTTTTTTTGCCGAGTAAATAAATTGCGCATTTCATCTTTTAGCTCCGGATTGCTGATTGATTTTACCTTCTTTCGTGGCATGGATGCGTCACGGTTGCGGGTCTGACGTAGGTAAATGTCGGTTATGCCTGCATTCGGGATTTTGTCAGTAATTTTTTGTAGAATTTGCGGTTTTAACATTTGTAGCTGCTGCATCCAGACCGGATGGTCTACCTGTACCTCTAGTACTCCCTTGCGGAGCTTAAGCGGCCTGGCATGGGACGCAATTTGTTCACCAACCAGTTGATCCCAAATTAGCCAAGCTTGATGCCTGGTGATCTGCTCGCCAAGTCCCGGTTGTCCCAGGAGCTGTTTTAGTAGTGAGCTAACCTGCTCCGCATGTTTCATCGGCGGCCGATCGCTACGTTTCATTGCGGCTTTCTCCGGTAAAGCCGTACGCCGATTAATTGTCCTGCAACTGCAGCTACCAAAGTTAGGGGAATCCAGCGCCAACTAAATTCAAGTATGTTGCGCAAGATAATGATAAATGGAATCGAAGCGTGAATAAGAATAAACCATTGCACTGAAAATTTCCGGTACCGAGCACGGAAATAGCCGAGAGGAATGTTACTTCCAAGCGCAAAAGCAAGAAGAATGGCTAGCGGGGCGATTTGATCAGCTGACAACGATTTTTCCTTAATAAGGTGGTTGGTTGATTTGCTACTTATACTCTCAGAATTGTGTGGCTGTCAATTTTCAATGCTTAAGAATTGCACTTGCATGCTAGGGGTAAACGTGGCATTATGCGCCGCTACGCTTTGTGGTAGTAGGTGAGGGTGGAATTTTCTAGTTCTGCCGTTTAGCTGGTTTTAAGTGATAGCTATCGCAAAAATAAGTGAGTGTTTTAGCCACTTTGATGCAGATAGGCTAGTCGTTTGTTAGGTTGAAACCCCTTGTTTTGTCGGTGTTTTTAGCTTGACAATCGGGAGCACTGTTTTTATATTCACCCTTTTGTGGACTTTATTGATAGAGCGGTATGTTTGATACACTTTCAGATAAGCTTGACTCAGTTTTTAAGAAGCTGCGTGGGCACGGGCGACTGACCGAAGAGCATATCAAGGCGACTATGCGGGAAATCCGTTTAGTGCTACTTGAGGCTGATGTCAACTTTCGCGTGGTCAAGGACTTTGTTGCTAGAGTCAGTGAGCGTGCAACCGGTCAAGATGTACTGAAAAGTTTAACTCCAGCACAGCAGGTAATTAAGGTTGTGCGCGAGGAGTTAGCTGCGCTGATGGGTGAAGGGGAAGATAACTCCCTGAATCTCGCAGTGAAACCACCGGTACCATTGATGGTTTGTGGTTTGCAAGGGGCTGGTAAAACGACCACTTGTGGCAAACTGGCGCTGAAATTGCGCCGAGAAAAACGTAATCCGTTGCTGGTTCCGGCTGACGTCTACCGCCCTGCAGCGATTGCCCAGTTGAAAACTTTAGGACGTCAAATAAACGTTGATGTCTTCGATTCAGAAACAGGGCAAGATCCGGTTGATATTTGTACCCGGGCATTAGCGTTTGCTGAATTAAATGGTTTTGATACAGTTATCCTTGATACCGCTGGTCGATTACATATTGATACCGAGTTGATGGGGGAACTGCAAAATATAGTTGATAAGGTAGCACCGCAAGAGATTCTGTTTGTTGCCGATGCAATGACAGGTCAAGATGCGGTTACTGTTGCCGCTAGCTTTGATGAGCAGCTCCCATTAACTGGTGTCGTGCTGACTAAGTTAGATGGTGATGCCCGTGGTGGTGCAGCCCTTTCTATTCGGGCCGTAACCGGCAAACCAATCAAACTGGTTGGTATGGGCGAGAAACTCGATGCGTTGGAGCAATTCCACCCAGATCGGATGGCGCAGCGTATTCTCGGCATGGGCGATGTCCTTAGCCTTATCGAGAAAGCGCAGCAGGCAGTTGATGTCGATGATGCAGCGGCAATGGAGCAGCAGCTCCGTAAAGATGGCTTTACCCTTGAAACCTTTCTTGAGCAGATGCAAATGGTCAAGAAAATGGGTTCAATTGATTCATTGTTAAAAATGATCCCTGGCGCTGGCAAAGCCATGAAAAAAGCTCAAGGGATGCAGTTGCCAGAAAATGAGATGAAAAAGATTGAAGCGATTATCCGCTCCATGACTGCAGCTGAACGGACAAATCATAAAATTTTAAATGGTTCACGACGGTTACGTATTGCCAACGGTAGCGGTACCAGGGTGCAGGATGTTAATTCGTTGCTGAAGCGTTTTGTTGAAGCACAAAAGATGATGAAAAAAATGCAAAAAATGGGGCCGAAAGGTCTCAAGGGTATGCTTGGTCAAGGTGGTCAGCTACCTTTTTAAACTTGCGGATAGTGAATATGCAGTATCCGGTTCTATATACAGATAACCAAAAGAAGTACCACGGAGGAAAAACAGTATGTCAGTAAAAATTAGGCTTGCCCGCGGTGGCGTAAAAAAGAAGCCGATCTATAAGGTCGTTGTTGCCGATGAGCGTTTCCCACGGGATGGCCGTTTTATTGAAAATCTTGGACAGTACAACCCACACCAAGAAGAATTTTTATTGAACTTCCAAGATGAGCGTGCTCTTGAGTGGCTCAATAAAGGTGCTCAGCCTACTGATGTTGTGCGTCGCTTGTTGAAGCATGCCGGCGTTTGGGCCAAGTTCAAGGGACAGGCTAAAGAAGCCTAATACCTGAATCTGGCTCTAATCCGGTGGCGTTAATAAACCACTTGGAGGATAGCCTATGAAAGATCTGATCGAGTATATTGCAAAGTCTCTAGTAGATTCACCTGAGTTAATTGTCATTTCTGAGGAAATTTCTGAAGATGGCAACGTGCTAGTTAAATTGGCTGCAGCACAGGAAGATATGGGGCGTATTATCGGTAAGCAAGGACGTAACGCTAAAGCGATGCGAACTCTGCTTAACGCTAAAGCTACTCGTGAAAGTCGACGCGCTTCATTGCAGATTGTGGAGTAAGTCCGAATTGATTTGTTATGGCTGAATCTTTGTTGGAAATTGGAATAATAGTCGGTACGCATGGTTTGCGTGGTGACCTTAAAGTGCGGTTGAACTCTGGTGACCCAGAAGTTTTATTGTCCTTGAAAAATATCAGTTTGACTCTACCTGATGGGAAAACTCAGCAGGTTGTAATCGGGCGCCAAGTTAAACATAAAGGGCAAGTATTATTACGCTTGCAGGGCTACGATTCAATAAATCAAGTTGAACCGATGATTGGCAGTAAAGTTTTGGTAGCGGAAGATGCGTTACCAGAATTGCATGATGATGAGTTTTATTGGAAGCAGTTGGATGGTTTACAGGTTATAGATCGTGATTTAGGTGATATTGGTATACTGAAAGATTTGTTTACCAGTGCCGCTCACGATGTGTATGTTGTCAGGGGCTCATTTGGTGAGATTCTGATTCCGGCGGTACAGGAATTTGTTTTGGCAATTGACCTCGAAGCGGGGACCATGCAGGTAGCTCTACCAGAGGGTTTGGTCCCAGACGCATCATGATCTTTGACGTATTAACGTTGTTTCCGGCTATGTTTTTATCGCCCCTGCAAGAGAGTATTCTCGGCCGAGCGATAAAGCATGAACTGCTCCAAGTGCGCACCCATAATTTGCGCGATTGGGCCAGTGGCAAACATCTCACTACCGACGACTCTCCCTACGGGGGTGGCGATGGAATGGTGATGAAGCCAGAGCCATTAAGTCGTGCGGTTGCAGAGTTGAAGCAGCATAACCCTGCAGCAAAAGTATTGTTGATGACCCCGCAGGGGGTGCCGTTTAAGCAACACCATGCGCGCGAACTGGCGACTGAATCGGGATTGATTTTTATCTGTGGTCGTTACGCAGGTTTTGATGAAAGATCGCGGCAAAGCTTGGTTGATGCAGAGTTTTCGCTAGGAGATTTTGTTTTGACCGGCGGTGAATTGCCGACCATGGTAATGATTGATGCTATTTCGCGCAATTTACCTGGTGTTCTTGGCTCGAGTGAAAGCGCTGAGGCCGATTCATTTAGTGATGGGTTGCTAGAATATCCACAGTACACTCGACCGGCTACCTTTGATGGTATGTCTGTGCCACCGGTACTTTTGTCTGGTGATCATGGCAAGGTTGCTGATTGGCGGCGGGAGCAACAAATATTGCGCACATTGCAGCGGCGTCCAGAGTTACTGAAAACTGCTGCGTTGAGTGATAAAGATAAAAAAGTATTGGTACGTATATGCCAAGAAATAGAACAAAATCAAAAATAAGAAGTTAACAGCTAGGTAGTTCTAGTAAAAAATAAATAGTGCTTAAAGAAGCAGACAGATAAATTCAGGAGGAAGAAAATGAACATCATTGATACATTAGAAATGGAACAAATTAAGAAGGATATCCCCCGTTTTAAAGCTGGTGATACCATCAAAGTTCACGTAAAGATCACTGAGGGTGAGAAGCAGCGGATTCAGATTTTTCAAGGTGTCTGCATCAAGCGGGTTAACCGTGGACTAGGTTCTTCTTATACTGTCCGTAAAATGTCTGGTGCTATTGGTGTTGAGCGGATTTTCCCACTTCATTCACCTAATATTGATCAGATTGAAGTTGTACGGGTTGGGCAAGTTCGTCGTGCTAAGTTGTACTACTTGCGTAACCTTCGTGGTAAAGCTGCTCGGATCGCTGAAAAACGGACTGTTTAATTTTACAATAATAGATTGTTTAAGCCCCCAGCGGTTGCCGTTGGGGGCTTTTTTAGGTTTTGGTGAGTAAAACTATGTCTAACCTCGAATTGTTTTCTGCTGATGAATCTTCGACCCTCTATTTTGAGCTCTTGGCAAAGAGTCGTGGTTTTAATTCTATTGCTGGAATTGATGAAGCTGGCCGTGGCCCCTTGGCGGGACCAGTGGTTGCAGCTGCAGTTATTCTACCCCAGAACTTTACCCTACCCGGATTGACCGATTCCAAGAAGCTGTCCGAAAAAAAACGCGATCAATTTTACCCACAAATTCGGCAGCAGGCTACAGCTGTTGGTATCGGTGTTGCTTCTGCTGTGGAAATTGATCAAATAAATATACTGCAAGCAACGTTGCTGGCCATGCAGCGTGCGGTGGCTCGCTTAGAATTATCTCCCGATCATTTGTTGATTGATGGGATTACGCCCATCCCGTTGAAAATTTCTCAACAAACGATTAAAAAAGGTGATAGTAGGTCTCTATCCATTGCCGCCGCATCGGTGGTGGCTAAGGTTATTCGAGATCGAATTATGTACACTTTTGCCGAGCAGTTGCCGCAATTTGGCTTCGCTAAGCATAAAGGTTATGGTACCAAGCTCCATCGGCAGGCAATTGCCGAGTATGGTCCGAGTTGGCAGCACCGCAAAACCTTTGCTGGGGTAAAAGAACATTTGGAGAAGGTTGATGACTGAATCACGCTTAACTCTTGGGATCTGGGGGGAAGAGAGAGCTGAGGAGTATTTACGTCAACAAGGTCTGAAAATAGTGGCTCGCAATTTCACTACACCCGTTGGTGAAATTGATATCATTGCTAAAAATCGAAAATTTATTATTTTTGTCGAAGTTAAGACTCGTCGCAGTTGTAGTTTTGGTACCCCACAAGAGGCAGTTGGACAACGTAAGCAACGGCAGATTGCCCGTACCGCACAATGGTTTTTACAGAATAATTCAAAGTTGAAATTACAGCCGAGATTTGATGTTATTGCTATTCTGTGTCAGAGTGGCGAAGAAACTGAAATAACTCATATTGTCGATGCGTTTTCTTGGTCGGATTAATGTCCATGTTGAGTGGGAGTGAAAATGGCTCAGTTAAGTGAAAAACCGGTTATTAATCTTACCGATTTTGGTTTGTTGCGGGTTGGTGTTGCCACGCCAGAATTGCAAGTTGGTGCAATCGATTTTAATCTTGCCGAAATTTGTCGTGTTGCCCAACAGGCAAAGCAACAGCAGTGTCAACTTATCCTCTTCCCGGAACTGTGTCTCACCGGTTATACCTGTGCCGATCTGTTTTTTCAGCAGTCGTTGCAGCAGCGGGTTGAAGTGGCCTTGGCGGAGTTGGCCGAATTTTCTGCTGCAGAAGATGTTACTCTTGTTGTTGGTGCCCCTTTGAGTGTTTCTGGTCGCCTATTTAACTGTGCTGCTTTTATTGCTAACGGTGAAATATGTGGCTTTGTCCCGAAAACGTTTCTCCCTAACAGTGGAGAATTTTATGAGCAACGGTGGTTTAGTTCGGCAACCGAGCGCTGCGTCGATTATTTACCCCTAGGTGGGAAGAATATCCCGTTTGGTGCCGATTTATTATTTCAGGTTGAAGGTTTTTCGGCGGCACTAATCGGTATCGAGATCTGTGAAGATGCTTGGTCGGTAGCACCACCGAGTAGCGCACAAGCTTTAGCCGGGGCAACTTTGCTCCTTAATTTGTCAGCAAGCCCTGAAATATTGGGGAAACAGGAGTATCGCCGTACTCTGGTTTCATCTCTGTCTGCACGTTGCTTATCTGCCTATGTTTACGCCTCTGCCGGGCCAAATGAATCAAGTACCGATCTGGTGTTTTCTGGACACTCACTTATCGCTGAAAATGGTCATATCCTCGCCGAAACCGAGCGGTTTCAGTTTTCTAGTCAGCTAGCAGTAGCTGATATTGATGTTCAACGGCTTGTAGGTGAGCGGCAGCGTAATAGTAGCTTTAGTCGAGTGATTGGGGCTGAATCTTTTCGGGTGCAACCTTTCCAGCTTAATTGTGTCCCCGTAGAAACATTATTCAGAAAAGTTGCCAGAACCCCTTTTGTCCCACCAGATGATAAAGAGCGGGCTGCACGCTGTCAGGAAATCTTTTCGCTCCAAACTACCGGATTAATAAAACGGCTACGCCACACTGGTTGTCAAACGGTGGTAATTGGTTTGTCTGGTGGGCTCGATTCAACGTTAGCATTGTTGGTTGTGGTTAAAGCGTTTGATCAAATGGGACTCGATCGCAACGGAATTGTTGTGCTGACTATGCCAGGTTTTGGGACTACAGTGCGGACGCGTAGTAATGCCGAAGAGTTGGCAGAACTACTAGGGGTTGAACTACGGGTGATCTCAATTAATGCTGCCGTTGAGCAACATTTTAGCGATATTGGTCACGACCATACGGTACACAATATTACCTACGAGAACAGTCAAGCACGGGAACGTACGCAGCTACTAATGGACGTCGCTAATCAGGTTAATGGTTTGGTCATTGGCACCGGCGACCTCTCCGAGCTGGCGCTGGGTTGGTGTACTTACAATGGCGACCACATGTCGATGTATGCAGTCAACAGTGGGGTACCGAAGACATTAGTACGCTATTTGGTTAGTTGGTGTGCGGCCGAAGGGTTTTCCGGTCGTACTTCTGTAGTGCTAGAGGATGTCTGTGCCACTCCAGTCTCTCCCGAATTGTTGCCTCCAGATGCCGATGGAAATATTGATCAACTTACCGAACAGGTGGTTGGTCCATATGAATTACACGATTTTTACCTATATCAGGTGGTACGTATGCACTACGCTCCGTTAAAGGTGTTAATGTTAGCAGAACAGGCATTTGGCTCTACCCATTCGTCAGAAGTATTATTGAAATGGCTGCGGCAATTTTATCATCGCTTTTTCAGCCAGCAATTTAAACGTTCATGCCTTCCAGATGGGCCCAAGGTAGGAACCGTGGCCCTTTCTCCCCGTGGTGATTGGCGTATGCCAAGTGATGCTGCAGTAGATCTCTGGTTATCTGAATTGGAGGACTTGGCGTGAGCGGCACCCTCTATGTTGTTGCCACTCCGATCGGTAACCTTGAGGATATGAGTTATCGTGCGGTGCGAATTTTAGAAGAAGTTGCGCAGATCGCCGCTGAAGATACTCGCCACAGTCGGAAATTGTTGAACCATTACGGGATTACTACTGCGCTGATTTCTTATCACGAGCATAACGAAAAATCACGTTCACCTCAGCTTATCGCCAGACTACAAGCTGGAGAGTCGCTAGCGTTGATTAGCGATGCTGGAACCCCGTGCATTGCCGATCCCGGTTATCGTTTGGTAAGTGAATGTCGCCAAGCAGGGCTTGAGGTAGTTACAGTCCCCGGTGCATCAGCATTGATTGCGGCATTATCAATTTCAGGCCTACCAACCGATGCCTTTAGTTTTATCGGTTTTCTCCCCGCTAAAACCCATGGTCGCTGTCAGCTGTTAGAGCAGGTAAAAAATGAATCGCAGACCATCGCCTGTTACGAAGCGCCGCACCGGCTATTGGCATCTTTGACCGATATAGCTACAACATGTGGTGCCGACCGGCAAATAGCTGTTGCTCGAGAGTTGACCAAGCGTCACGAAGAATTATTTAGCGGCAGTGTTAGTGAAGCGCAGGAACATTTTGCTGCTGGTACCGTTAAGGGAGAAATCGTGTTACTACTTTCCCCCGCACCGCAACGCAAGCCTGACGGAACCGTTTCAGAAGAATTGCAGCGACTGCGGGAAGAGACAGATCTTAGTTGGAAAGAGATTGTCAAACAGGTCGCCAAACAGTTTGGTTTGCCCGGTAGTGATGTGTATAAAAAGTCGCTGGAGCTACGGTGAAACAGCTTGGTTTAATAGTTGCTATCTTCTTCAGCTTTGCTTGGTTCAGCCCTTGTTTTGCACTCCAGTCCGATGAAGTTCTCCTCCTTGCCAATCGTAATAACCACGCCAGTGTTCAACTCGCTAAGTACTACCTCGAAAAACGGCATATCCCGATAACCAACCTACTAACCGTTGCTACTACTGATGCAGAAGATTGTACCCGAGAAGAGTATCAACAACAATTGGTCAAACCGGTACGAGAGTATTTGATGCAACATCAAGGAGCTAAAATTCGATGCATCGTGCTGTTATACGGAATTCCTCTACGAGTTGCAGCACCAGAATTGTCGTCACAGCAGTGGCGGCATCTAAGTGAATTACAACATCAGCGTAAGCAAGTTGAGTGGGAGTTAAAAAACCGCAAACTGAGCGAATCTAAGCGTCAACAGTTTCAAGAACAATTAGCTCAATTAGACAATGAGCTTGAACAATTACAACGTGATAAACATGGGGCAGCGGTCGATTCTGAAATTGCTCTGGTGCTAAATAAATCCTACCCTTTGGCAGGCTGGCAACCAAATCCATATTTTGTCGGGTTTAAACAGCAAAAATCCAAGCTACGCTTTAGAAAAGATCAAGTGTTGTTTGTTTCTCGCATCGATGGACCAACTCCTGCCATTGTCAGGCAGATGATCGATGATAGTGTGTTTGCTGAGCAAAATGGTTTGCAGGGAAAGGCGTATTTTGATGCCCGCTGGCCGTTGCCGGACGAGAAAAAATTGCAAGGGTATGATCTTTATGATGCATCAATTCATCGTGCCGCAGAATTAACCTCAAAAATTAGTGGCTTACCGGTACATTTAAATCAGGAAAAACAGCTGTTTCAAGCAGGTGAAGCGCCGCATGCTGCCATTTATTGTGGTTGGTATAGCTTAGGCAAATATGTAGATGCATTTACCTGGCAGCGTGGTGCTGTTGGGTACCATATCGCCAGCAGTGAATGTAAAACGCTAAAAAAAGCTGGTAGTCAAGTTTGGTGCAAACGGATGTTGGAGGATGGTGTTGCCGCTACCATTGGCCCGGTTGCAGAACCATATGTACAAGGATTTCCGATTCCTGAATTGTTTTTTAGTTATTTACTCGATGGTTACTATACGCTGGCGGAAAGCTATTTTTTGAGTTTGCCCTATCTGTCGTGGCAAATGATACTCCTCGGTGATCCCCTTTATCGGCCGTTTCGAAATTAAATGGGGTTGACGGTTGGTTGCTTTTCCTTGACCGTTTAAACGAGCAATTATCTTAGCTGATTCAGTGAATCATGATTCTGCTCTCTAGCTAAAGAGAGCAGAACCTTTTTTATCTTAAACAGCTAGAGTGCTTTTTGGGGAGTGAAGATGCAACGCTGCACCGATTGCTCCAACTAGTTCTGGCTGAGCTGGGATATGGACCTCTCTGCCAAGTTTGCTTGCGAGAATTGATGGCAGAAAAGAGTTTTTAGCAACCCCACCAGAAAATACGATGTCTCCATCGATACCGATCCGTTCCAGCATGCTGGTCAGGCGCTCAGCAATCGCAAGGTGAATAGCTCTGGCAATATCCTCTGCTGCATGCCCACGGTTACGCAGGGAGACAACTTCAGACTCAGCAAATACCGCGCACATACTGTTGATGGGGATATTCTCTGTTGATAGCTTGGCAGCCGCTGCAAACTCTTCCAGCGAATAGCCAAGCGATGCTGCCATTATTTCCAAAAAACGACCAGTGCCAGCAGCGCATTTGTCATTCATTTGAAATTGCGCCACCCTCCCATTTTTATCCAGCGAAATAACCTTTGAGTCTTGCCCACCAACGTCAATAATTGCACGACACTCCGGATAAAAGTAACGCGCACCTAGGGCATGAGCTTTGATCTCGGTAATAACTTGTTGGGCAAAGTGTTTCTGCGCCAGATGACGGCCGTAACCGGTTGCTACAACTGGGAAAGACCGATAAGGAGACACCATCTCGGCAGCTTGTTTGTGTGGTTCGAAAGAACTCTCAACAACCTTACTGTTGGCCAGCTCACCGTTGTGCAAAACAGCCATTTTAATCGCACGTGAGCCAAGGTCTATACCGATATTCATTTGATGTTATCCCTGAATCTGTTCAATAAACGCTTCGACTCTAGTTTGCAACTGGCCGATATCTTCTGGAGAATAATCGGATTCAATCGACATAAACGGAATTCCTTCCGCCTCACATGCCTCACGCAGTTTGACCGCCTCAATATTATATGTATGGCAAAACTGGAGGCAATAATCGATGATCCCCTGTGCGTTTGAGTCACGGTATTCTTTGATTACCTGAGTAATTCGATCATCGTTGGGGGTGAAGACTGAACAGTCTATTTTCATGTATCGCTCAGTTAATTTTTCTAGCATCTCGTCCATAGATTGACCAGTAGTCTCGATCGTGTCTTTGTAGTAACGGGTTCCAATGCAGCTTTCTTCGTTAACAACAATGGCACCCGAGTTCTCAATGATATTGTGCAGCTTCCAGTTTGGCAAAGCCATTGGGGTTCCGGAAATCATGATCCGTGGCGTTTCCTTAGGGGCAACCACATTGTTTTCCTGACAGCGAACTTCAAGCTCGTCACAAAGTTCATGGATTTTGTCAGTGAAGCGTTCAGGGATATCATAAAAAGCAATCTGCTGAATCAGCAGCATATCTCTACCGCTGATAGGTGAGGGGTTATGATGGCGTAGATTGTTTAACCGTTGCAGGGATTCCCGTTTTGCATTTAGTGTGTCGATGGAAGATTTTAGTTCTTCCGTAC
>JADGED010000066.1:3127-11701 GCA_016744555.1 Desulfuromonadaceae bacterium | reverse complement strand
GGAAGGCGATAAACCGTTACGCCATGTACGTGAGAACGAGATCATTTATGAATTGCACGTTGGTGGGTTCACAAGTCACCCCTCGGCTGAAGTGTGTTATCCAGGAACATTTTTAGCGGTTATTGAGAAAATTCCCTACTTGCAGAGTCTCGGCATCACTGCGGTTGAACTGTTGCCAGTAATGGCATTTGATCGACAGGACCTCCCCGACAATTCCCGTGATCTTGGTTTGGAAAATTATTGGGGGTATGCCACCCATTCATTTTTTAGCCCTCACCCCGGTTATTGTAGCAATCCACTGCCCGGACGGCATCGAGCCGAATTTCGCGATATGGTTAAAGCTCTGCATCAAGCCGGCATCAGTGTGATTCTAGATGTTGCATTTAACCATACTGCTGAGGGTGACGCCGGGGGGCCAATCATTAATTTTAAGGGGCTGTTTAATAACGGTTTTTATCATCTCGAAGAAGATGATAAGTCGCAATATAAAAATTATAGCGGTTGCGGTAACACGGTCAATTGTAACCATCCACTAGTAGCTAGATTCATCGTCGAGTCGCTAGAGTATTGGGTTAAAGAGTTTCACATTGATGGATTCAGATTTGATTTGGCCTCAATTTTGGCTCGAGGTGAAGATGGTGAGCCGATGTACCACGCGCCACTGATTTGGAATATTGAATTTTCCAATACTTTGGCTTACACCCGTCTCATTGCAGAAGCTTGGGACGCCGGTGGTTTGTATCAGGTAGGCGAGTTTCCCGGTTATCGCTGGGGTGAATGGAATGGTCGTTATCGCGATTTGGTGCGCCAGTTTATAAAAGGTGATCCAGGTAAGCACGATGAATTAGCAACCCGCTTGCTAGGTTCTAGTGACCTTTATCAATCTTCGGGGCGCTTACCGGTAAACTCTGTTAACTTTATTACCTGTCATGATGGTTTTACCCTGTACGATTTGCTTAGTTACAATGAAAAACACAATGAGGCAAATGGCGAGGGGAGTAGAGATGGGGATAACCATAACCATAGTCGAAATTACGGCGCCGAAGGTGAAAGTGACGATGTCGCAATAAATTCCCTGCGTTTGCAGCAAGCCAAAAATTTTATGGCTGTACTAATGCTCAGTCAAGGGGTACCGATGATTTTGGCTGGCGACGAGGTTCTACGGACGCAACAGGGAAATAATAATTGTTATTGTCAGAACAATGAATTGAGCTGGTTCAATTGGGAGTTACTCGAAAAGAATCAAGAAATGTTGCGTTTTACCCAAGGTATGATCGCCCTACGCAAGCGCCATGCTTGTCTGATGCAACGGCACTACCTTAGCGGTAAGATTAACGAAATGTCGGGAATGCCTGACATCGTCTGGCATGGACAGAAGTTGAATAAGCCGAACTGGGAAGATCAAGGGTCGCAAGTTCTAGCTTGCACGATTAGTCGGGTCGAGGCTGACGAAGAAGATTTGTATTTGATGTTTAATATGTCGCCAGCAGCAGTGACGATGGAGCTCCCCGAGTTTACCGGCAAAGCTTGGTTTTTGGCCGTGGATACTTCTGCAGCTAGCGGTGCCGATGTTATTCAACCTGCGCAGCAACAACAGATTGAAACTCTTGCTTTTGAGTTGCTTCCATATACGATTGTTGTTTGCGAGAGTCGAAGTTGTTACTAAGTTAGTTTTTATAACTCAATTCCATCTCCAACGGGGAGAGGGTGGCGCGTAGCGTCGGGTGATGGGTTATTCTGGAATTAGTGGTTATTTTTTCGACTTCCACCTCATCCGCCAGTTGGGCACATTATCCCTTGGGGGGAAGTGAATGTCCCCCCCCCCTCTACATTCTGTTTAAATTACGTCTTTAATTACCGCAGGTTCCTGCAATACTGGACATGCCATGCCGATACACTCCTGATTCAGGTGGCGTTGATAACAGCCAATAACAGCATCGGCATGTAGGGTTATCGGTAAATATTGTTTTGATAGTTCTGCCGCTTGCTTTAGCCCAAGCCAGCAGTCGCGTTGACAACATCTGGCCGCTTTGAAGTTAGCAATATCGGCTAATACTTGTTGGGTAATCTGCTGCACAATTTGGCGTTGTTTCGCTTTTACCGGGTTCGCTTGGAGCAGCAGGCTAAAAGCGATTCCAACCCCAGTAGCAGAACCACAAATACCGGTAAATGCGCAACTCCCACCAATTATCTGATTTCCACGGCGGATGGCCGTTTTTAATAGATCGCCCTCAACTTTTCCACCACAATTGCGGTAAGCTGTGACAATAATCGCTGGCATTAAGGCGTGATGCTCTGGGCCATGGACTGGAATAGATGGATGTTTGCGTAACCTCGCTAGTAGTTCCAGCATGTCGGTTTCTGTTGCTTCTTTGCATAGGTGCTCCATTACTGCAAGGGCATCTTCGCTATGGCAATTATCGCAAACAAAGTGGTTGTCGTTGCAGTGGGCGTTAGCCAATTCGATTGTCCCGCAGTAGCTACATTTTAGTTCTATCTCTTGTTCTGGGTATATGAGGGGGTTACCACAAACCATACAGCCTGATTGATGTTTGGTAGTTGTTGGTTTTTCTGGTGCTGTTGTTTCTGGTGGTAAGGCGCAAGCACAACCATTAGCAAGATCAAGATTGGTGACGCTACCGTCGTCATCGAGGCGAAACAGTTGTTCATCTAGCCGCTCGGCTAAATCACGTGGGATTACTGCCTTTTGTCCGGGTAATAATAAGGTTCCATCGGTCAATGGTAGTTGCGGCAACGGGCCACGATAGATAACCGGCACCAGCTCAATTGGCTCCGGCTTCCATGCAGCAAAGGTCAGGGAAAAAAACTGGTGATCTTGGACTACTCGATAAGGGAAGCGTTTAATCAGGTAGATATTGACAAAACCGCTCTCTTCAAGCAGGCCGACCAAATCCTTTTGTAATAAAGCTCCGGCAATGCATTCACCTTGTAGCGCTTCATCGTTACGGATAGTTGCGCTCGGTTCGGTTTCGCAAACAACATCTGAAATTACTAGTCTACCGCCGGGTTTTAAAGAACGGAAAATTTCTGCAAACGCTTGCCGCTTATCAGCAGAAAGGTTCATGACGCAGTTGGAGAGGACAATATCGGTGCTGTTATCTTGCAGTGGTAGTTCTTCAAGGTAACCTTTGCGGAACTCAATGTTATCGAACCCAAGGTTTTTCCTTACTTCTTTTGCGCCGGTTTCTGCAATTTTAAGCATGGGGTCGAGCATGTCTACGCCGATACTTCTCCCTGTATTACCAACTATTCGAGCCGAAATAAATATCTCAATTCCTCGACCACTGCCAAGATCCACTACGGTTTCACCGGTTTTTATTTCTGCATCTAAGACTGGGCTGCCACAGCCGTAGCCACGGAAACGGAATTCCTTGGGGATATGGGCAATGTCGCTATCAGCGTAGCACACGGGGTTGAGGATATCTTCTTTTGTGGTGGTGGCAGCGGCACCGTAATAATCTTTAACCACGGCGAGGCTGTTGTGATCGGCGATTGAAAGCAAGCAATTTGCATGGGTGAGGGCAACTTCACCGTGAGCGCCACAACTTTCAAGAATATCTCCCATTTTCATGCGCAACGCTGGTTGGTTGGTGGTTGGAAAGCGGCTGGCTTCTTTGGTAATCAACCAGAGCATAATTTTTTCATAAAGGGGTAAATATGGGTCACTACCAGAAAACTGCTGACCATGAATCCAGGAGTGGTCTAGATCTCCACCACCAGTGAAATAGCGTAACGGATTTTTACCACTAGCTACACTTGTTTGCCTGATCTGTTTTAATACCGCACTGTTTTGCCAAGCTCCTGCTAAAGAGCTATCAATTGGAGTTTCTAGTTCTTTGGTACCAACCAATGCTGCCGACGGGTAAAGTTTGCCATCGGGGCCAATTGCAGCCGATTCACAACCGCTACTGCTACCGTCGTGGATAGTGCCACCGGGGGCAAAAATTTGGGTACGCAGGGCGGTTAGGTTGTCAATTTGAATGTTGTGTTGTTGCGCCCGTTCAATCGCCGCAATAAAGTGAGGAAAAATATTTTCTGGCGTTACAACCTGCGCTTGAGTGCCACGCCCTTGGACAAAATACCAAAGATAGTGGAGGTTAGCTGCCCCAACTTCGGCGGCAAAGTCGACTAGAGAAGCCATGTCGTGCAGATTGCGCTGTTCGACACACATCGACAGGGTGACGGGGATGTTGCGCTGTTGCAACTGCAGTAATTGTTGCCGTAACCGCTTGAATGTCCCTGCTCCACGGATAGCATCGTGACGGTCGTCAAGACCATCAACACTAACTTGTAAATGGATGCGGTCAAGATCAAAGTTACCATTGAGTAGTGGTCTTAAGACTAGACCATTGGTGAGGATTACAACGTGACAATCGGGAAAATCGAGCAGCCCAGTTAAGATAGTAGTTATCTCTGGGTGGACAAATGGCTCGCCACCGGTGAGAGCAAACACCCGACAACCAAGGGCTACTGCTTCGGCCGCCCGACCAAGAATTTCTACAGCAGTTAACTCTTCCGTCGCTTCAGGCCCCGAGGTGAACAAGCAGTGGTGGCAACTAAGGTTACAGCGATTGGTCACGTGAAACCAAAGCTCTTTTAATTGTTCGGTTTGCAATGCTTCAGCTCGCCCAGAATAATAGTATTCGGGGGCAGATGGTAGGCGCTGCAGAAATTTATCCTGCTCAAGGTGGTTTGCATCAGTTTCGCAAAGTAGTTTGTCACCGCTGGAGTTGGGGACAAACCACATGGGTCTATCACTGCGAATATATATTGGTGTTTGCTCGAACTCGTAGCGCTGCCACAGTTGTGGCTCGTATTTTGTCGTCGTCATATTTGGTCCATAAAATTGTTTTTTTGCTCTGGCGTATTATCCCCGGCGCCAAGCATGATATTTTTCAATCCAGTTGAGTAGTTTTTCTGGCGCATGGGCCCGTTTCCATTCGCCCGCCGCCATTTTGTTCATTTCTGCCAATGTTGGGTAGGTGTGGATTGTACCCAAAACTTTGTTAAGACCCAAATTGTATTTCATCGCTAATACATATTCGGCCAGCAGATCACCGGCGTGATAGCCGACAATGGTAACACCTAGAATTTTGTCGCTGCCCGGTTTGGTTAATACTTTAACCCAGCCATGATCAACACTATCGGCAATGGCTCGGTCAAGGTCGCTAATTTCGTATCTGGTAATTTCAAATGCGATATTTTGCTCTGTCGCTTCGGTTTCATTCAGGCCAACCCGCGCAACTTCGGCGTCAGTAAATGTGCACCAAGGGATGACACGGTAGTCGACTTTAAAACTTTTAAACTGCCCAAACAAGGAATTTACCGCAGCATACCAGGCTTGATGTGCTGCAGTGTGGGTAAACTGGTAGGGGCCAGCTACATCACCAACACAATAAATATTGGGGTAGTTGGTGCGTAAAAAAGGGTCAGCGCTAATGGTTCCTTGTGGGTTAATTTTTATATCGAGATTCTCAAGGCCAAAACCACTGACATTTGCTTTGCGGCCAACGGCTATTAGGAGTTGATCAAAGGCAATTTCAACTTTTTCTCCCTGTCGCTCACAAACTAACCACTTGTCGCCATTGTCACAGCGTACCTCAAGAGCTTGATGGCCGGTGAGTACTGTGACCCCGTCGGCAATAAACTTTTGTTCGACAAATTCACTTACTTCGGGGTCTTCCCGTGACATGATGCGGTTGCCGCGCTCAACTTGGGTTACATCGCTTCCCAAGCGGGCGAATGCTTGTGCCATTTCGCTACCAATGGGGCCGCCTCCGAGGATAACTAACCGTGGTGGCAGTTGACGTAATGACCAGAGGTTGTCAGAGGTTAGATAGTCGATGCTGTCTAGCCCTTTAATTGGTGGGATAAATGGGCTAGCACCGGTGGCAACAATAATACTTCTTGTGGTCAATGTTTTACCATTTACCTCTACTGTCCACGGGGAAGTTATTTGTCCTTCGCCGCTGATAACTTCGACACCGAGTTCGGTGTAACGTGCAATGGAATCGTGGGGCTCTATTTTGGTGATTTTTTCCTGTACCCGTTCCATCACAGCGGTAAAGTCGACATCGTTTGTGACATCAATAGTTGTTTTTAGCCCGAACTCTTGAGCCCGTTTTGCGTAAGCAACCATCTTAGCGCTACGGATCAATGCTTTGCTTGGCACGCAGCCGGTGTTAAGGCAGTCGCCACCCATTTGGTGTTTTTCAATTAATGCAACTTTGGCTTTAACCGCAGCGGCAATATATGAGCTTACTAGGCCACCACTGCCAGCACCAATAACAATTAAATTGTAGTCAAACTTTTGCGGTTTTTTGTGACCGGCAAAAACTTTCTTGGCCTGATATATTGCCAGTAGCCGTTTGGCGATGAGTGGAAAAACTCCTAATAACGCAAAAGAGAACAGCATGCCAGGCGAAAGAATTCCAGCTGCCGATTCAAGTTGCCCAATTCGGGTTCCGGCGTTAACAAATACAATTGTCCCCGCCAGCATTCCGATTTGACTTACAAAGTAGTAGACGCTGGTTTTGAGTGGGGTTAATCCCATAACCAAGTTGATAACGAAAAATGGAAACAGTGGTACCAGTCGCAGCGAAAAGAGGTAAAAAGCTCCCTCTTTTTCAACCCCGGAATTAATCGATTGCAGTTTGTCAGCAAACTTTTTTTGTACCCAATCGCGGAGTAAAAATCTCGAGGCCAAAAAAGCCAATGTTGCGCCGATGCTGCTGGCAAAACTAACAATTATTAGAGCGGTCCAGAGACCAAACATGGCGCCCCCGGCCAATGTCATTATTGTTGCCCCCGGTAATGATAAGGCGGTCACAATAATATAGATAATAAAATAGCCTAATAGTGTTGATGCCCGATGACTTTGATAGTAGGTGTTAAATTGTTGTTGCTGGTTTTTTAGATACTCGAGGGTTAAATAATTGCCTAAATCTAAAATAAAGAAAGCGGCAATAAGGGCAGCAATTATAGCGAGGATAATGATTTTACCGGTACTACGTTTCATATTGCCTCTTTTCTCTCCGGGTGTTCTTGTTGGTAGTTCTGAAATTAAAAACTTACCTGGTTGTCCATTCAATCGCTAGAAAAACTTATATCACCATAGCTAGCCTGAACCTCGCCTTTTGAGTTGTCGCTGTCGGTCATGATTGCAATCGCATCAATTTTATCTATCTCTTCACCAAAGATATTTTTAAGGTCTTCGAAAATATTACGTTTTTCTCTATACCAAGTACCGCTATCATCTTGGTTAGTTCGTACAGCTACGAGCATGGCATTTTTTCCGGCAAAAGCATTAGGCCAGATATTGCCCTTGGCTTCACTTGAAGACCAAACATAGTTTATTGCCCGAGTTTTCCAGAAAAACACCCCGCCACTTACAACTACGTAAACTCTTGCAGCGTAATCGTCACCGGCTTTGCTGCGTTCCTTTAAGTTTTGGTGTTTTGTTTCTATTTTCCATTCCCAATTGAGGTAGGGATGTGTAGTTAGATCAATTTCAACTTCTTTAAATAGGCCCGATGCAGCAGCAGTAGCTTTTGCATTTAGTACCGTAACTTTGCCCTGCTTAACCAGTTGATACTTGGTTTTGCCGGCAAACTCTTTTTCTTCCCAGCCATTGAGGTCACTTTGAGAGAAGTTCCCAATAACAATATCATTTTTTTGAGGTGGTGCAGCAAATAACGGTGTCGCTAGAAGTATAACTAAAAATGTCGCAATTGTGGGCATTGTTATATAAATTTTTTTATATTGAGTATTCATATCCTCTTCCTTGTATTGTTCTTTGTCGTTTAATTGTTATTTCCCCCGATAAATGCGACTAAGTTTTTTTATCGAAATGCCGAGTGAGAACCCGATAAGCATGAATTGATTGGTTAAGGTTGTGCGAAGTAGTCCTTTGTTTTTCCAGCGTCGCGCTGAGGTAATAGCTTTTTGTTCTAAGGTCGTAATTATACCACGTTTACGCAATTTGCCTACGAAAGCAAAGTCTTCCATTATCGGTAAAAGCGGGAAACCTCCCATTTCAGAAAAAATTCGCTTTTCCATAAATAACCCTTGGTCGCCATAAGGAGCTTGAAATAGTTTTGAGCGTAGGTTTGTACCCCATTCAATCAAACGCATTGCTGGACTATTAAGGTCCGTTTTGAACCCGAAAGACCCTGCAACTATGTTGGGGTTTTCTAGTGTGTTAATTATCAATTGGTTGTAATTGTTGGGGAGGTAGGTGTCGGCATGGAGAAATAGTAGATACCTACCAGTGCTTTTTTCGGCACCGTAGTTTTGTTGTGCAGCCCGTCCGCCAGAAGTAACAACAAACTTAGCATTCATTTTAAGTGCAATCTTACCGGTGTCGTCATCACTACCACCATCAGCTACAATGATTTCAATATTATCCACTTGCTGAAGATTTTTTATGGTTTTCTCTAGGGTTATTGCTTCATTTAGGGTTGGAATAATTACCGAAATAAGTGGGGAGTTGGTAATTACATCGTCGAAGCGAGTATCACTTTTAATTGCATCTAAATCCGCAGGGAGGTCAAT
>JADGED010000066.1:0-3117 GCA_016744555.1 Desulfuromonadaceae bacterium | reverse complement strand
CAATATCGCTAAGTGGTGGTAGCGTTGCTATTGTAAGCCCTAGCCGGGTCGCTACCTCAAGGGTTTGTTGGTAGACTTTTTCGGTTCCCCAGTCGATGCCGACAAATAATTCTGGTAAAAACTTTTTCATGCCAACCAGGTAGTAGCCACCATCAGTTGCTGGGCCAATGGTCAGGTCGTTATTTTTGAGATTTTCATCCGCTTGTAGTAATAAGTCGGAAGAAATTGTTGGTACGTCGGTACCAATGCCAATGATGTGGTTATCTCCGTTACTAAGAGCGGTTGCAAACGCACTGCTCATCCGATGGCCTAAGTCACCTTCTGGCTGTTCAAGGTAGTCAAGGTCAGCGCCAAGCCAGCTACGAAAATTTTTATCGCTAGCCCCTGTGTAGTTGATAGTTGTGCGGTGATGTTCTAAATCAATATGGTTCCAAGCCCGAGCCGTATTGATAGTTGCCTCTGCTAGGCGCCTATGTAATTGAGCCGCAACTTTATCTCCTAGGGCTGGAATTAGACGTGTTTTCGCCTTGCCTGCAACAGGATATTTACTAAAGATAAGAAGTCTTGTGTTTGGTAATGTTGGCATACTATTTTCTTTTTTACACGATTTGTAATTTGTCGCAATGGAGTTGTCTATATTTCTTAACGATTAATTGCCAATTTTAATCCAAGTAAAATAAGTATCGATCCAGACAACCATTCAAAAAATACTCCAATCTTGCTGTTATTTAACCAGTCTTTGGCTTTTATAACTAGCAATGCTAACAAACACTGCCAAACCATGGCTATGGCAAAATGAAATCCTGCAAGCTGTAGTGATTGATGTAACGCAGAGTGGGAAGGATCAATAAATTGAGGTAAGAATGCCATGTAGAAAATGATGGTTTTGGGATTTAAAACATTGCTTAGAAAACCCTCTCGAAAAGATCTGTGGAGATGAAAAGACTCTGTTTTTGATGCTAAAATTTCGTTGGAGGCGTGGCTTTTTCTGGCGATGGTTTTCCTTAAGCTAGAGAAACCAAGCCAAATTAAATAACCGGCTCCGGCAAATTTAAGTAAAGAAAATGCAAGAGCTGATTGCAACAGGATAATAGAGATACCAATAGCCGATGCCGTTGCATGAACAAAGAGTCCACTACACACACCTAAGCTAGTTACGGCTCCATCACCCCAACCACCGCGTGATGCGTTACGCACGACCACAAGAGTATCAACCCCTGGCGTTAAGGTTAGCAATGTGATTGCAATAATATAAGTCCAAAGCTGATGATCCATCAATTCACCTTGTTCTCTTTAGATTAAACAATGGCAGATGCTGCCCTAAATGTTTTTGTTGGGTACTGTGATTTGCTTAGTTATGATTTTCCCCATTCGGTTCAATGTAACGGTAAAAGTGTCCCCCATCTTTTTTTGTTGTAATTCATAGATTAAATCAAAGGGGATAGTCACGGATTGTTCGTCAATTGCGGTTACAATGTCTCCGCTTTGGAAATTGTTTTGCTCCGCAATTGAACCGACAATAACTTTTTCTACTTTTAAACCACCTTCAACTTGGTTGAGTGCAATTCCCAGCTTCACACCCGGGTTTTTCAAATCTTCGTAAGCTGTGAAGGTAAGAAAGTGGTATGGGGGCATGGGGTAGTCTGGTTTAACAATGTTCATCAGTTTGTCTTGCTTATCTGCGGGAACATCTAGCTCTTCTGAACCAATTAGAATATATGTCACCGGTTTACGGCGTAATAAGCGCCGAGGAATTCCGTAGCCGTAACGAATGTGGTTGCCACCGGCAATAACCATAACTTGCTGGTCATTTGAACTTTGATCTATGTAGTTAGCTAAGTTCTGCGCCATAGTTTCGTCCCAAAGGGTTTGTACCCGCTGGAAACCATCGAGCCTTGCTTCTCCCATTTTGTGGTCGCTAAAAACTGCTTTAACCATGGCTTGCTGGTAAGGATCATCAACCATTTCTGGTAGTAGTTGTTGTTCTTCTTTGGTTAACTCAGCTAAAGGTTTATGGGCAATTTTACCTTTGAGTTTACGGTCGGCATTGAGCGCTAAAATTTTTATTTGATGGTCGCGGCAGTAGTTAAGAAGGGGACGATAGTAAGCAAAATTCATCCTCCATGATTGGTGCCACTCCACTTGTTGCAAAAAAACTTTTTCACTTAATTTACCGTCGGTCCAAAGGTCTAGTGTCGGTTGTTGGCTTGGGGTAAACATCTCCATTGCTAAAGTTATATTTCCTGGATTGTGTTGCTGCAAAGAGATTAAAATTTCTTCTTGCAGCCGGTGCGAAGCTGGATTGTCATGGGTTTCCCCAACAAAAATGACTTGTTGCCGCTTGATCTGCTCCAGCATCGATGTTTGGGTAACATAAAAACCGCTGGGAAGATGGAGAATGTCGCCAATAGCCGGTTCACGTTCGGGCGGGTAGGGAAGCTCGGGATCGCCAAGGTATTGTTTGGCGGGCTGACATCCGATTAGTGCCATAATTAGTACCAGCATTGAAAAGAGGTATGTTGGGCGCATGGGTAGCCTCGTAGTTGAAAAAGTTGCCGTGAACAGAAATAAAAAAAGGACCGTCCCGCTATGGGCTGTCCTGTTTTGATGGCGCAAACGACCACAAGTATTAAATAGTGTTAGCTTGGGTGCAAAAACAGATTTAAACCTGCTTTTGCACCCAGTAACTATTTAGCCGTTACGCTTTCTTTTTGCTTTTGCGGTCACCCATGACCTTGTAAGCGCAGAGTGATCCGCACATAGTACAAGCTCCGTGTGATTCGTCAACTCCGGAGGTGTCCCGCCATTTACGTGCTTTGTCAGGATCAATTGCAACGGCATATTGACCTTCCCAATCAAGATTTTTACGGGCAACTGCCATGGTGTTATCTTTATCAATTGCACCGGGGATTTTTTTAACAATATCGGCAGCGTGGGCAGCTAAGCGAACGGCCATTACCCCTTCGTGGACATCTTCAACGGTTGGCAAGCGAAGGTGTTCACTTGGCGTTACGTAACAAAGGAAGTCGGCACCAGCAGCAGCAGCAACGGTACCGCCAATTGCCGAAGTGATATGGTCATAGCCTGGGGCAATGTCTGTCACTAATGGCCCTAAGA